>CACXDK010000030.1 GCA_902766345.1 uncultured Spirochaetaceae bacterium
AACTCAGTCAGAAATTGAATCATCTTTTTTATAATGAGGTGACAGATTTTGTAGATGAAACAGAGGTTGGCTTATGAAAGAAAAAATTATAAACATTCCTAATCTGCTTTTTATTGCAATTTTAATTTGCTTTTCTCTTCCTAGTAAATATGCTGGTCGTGCAGAAGGATTAAAATCTCCTTTGGCATTTATAATTGTTGTTTGTGTGAGTGAGGTGCTATTTTTATTCAAGCTTAGAAATAAAAAAAATCTGCGTGCAACACTTGACATTTCAACCTTTGTTTTTGGTGTTGTCCTAATCTGGGAACTATTCGTGACAAGGCTTGATGTATATCCGATTATGTTCATCCCGTCTCCAGAAAATGTCTTTGCTGTTTTTATTGATGATCGTGTAAAGATAATCAAGGGCTTTTTTAGTTCTCTATTCCTGCTCTTAATAGGAATTTCTACATCATTGGTTTGTGGTGTCATTTTAGGAACTTTTGTCGGCTGGAATAAGCGACTTACAAATGCCATATATCCTATTGCAAAAGCAATTTCAACAGTGCCAGCTCTTGTTTATACGCCTTATGTAATTCTTATTATGCCGACATTCAAGTCTGCTTCTATTTTTGTAATTTTTTTAAGTGGATTCTGGAGTACTTTTATGGGATCTATAAATAATACTGCTTTTGTCGAAAAGAAAATCATAAACTCAGCAAGGGTTCTTTCTCTTTCAACAATGACAATTTTGTTCAAGATTATTATTCCGTTTAATCTCCCAAGAATCATAAATAACCTTCCTATAAAGATTTCTGCTGCAATAATGACTCTTACTGCAGCAGAGATGCTTGGAGCTGATAACGGAATAGGTTTTTATATTCGTAGTTCATTGAACTTTGGAAACTATACAAAAGCTATTGCTGGAATTATTTTTATGGGATTTTTAGTTGCAGGATTGAACGCTCTTGTAAACATAGCAAGAAAGCGATTAATAAAATGGAACTATTAAAAATAAAACTGAGTATGGAGGTACTTAATATGAAAAAAAATCCAAAAAAACTTGTATTTGCATTAATTATTTCTCTTGTTGTTTTTGCAACTCTTGCATGTAGTGGAAAACCTAAAACAACTGCTACGAAATATTCTCTAAATGTTGGTAGGCGTTCGGACTCAAACAGTGTTGATCCTATAATTGATACAGCAGGTCAAGAACATCTATTTGAAAAATATGGTCTTTCTGTAAATTTTGTAGGCTTGCCAAAAAGTTCTTTGTTAAATTCGGTTGCTGTTGGAAAAATTGATGCTTCATACCTTAGTATTTTATACAATCTCAATCTTGGTGCTAATGGTGAAGATGTTATTCTTTTTGCAGGAACAATGTCTGGTGGGCAGGGCGTTCTGGCTCATAAAAAAGTTGCAGATGAAGTAAAAGATCCTGCGAACTGGAAAGGAAGAACAATCGCTGGACAGATTGGTGGGACTGGAGAAATGGTTATAAAGTCAGTCTTGAATAGGGAATACAAATATGTTCTTGATACTGACTATAAGTATAAATCTTTTGAAACTGATGCTGAGACAATAACTGCATGTGCAAAAGGTGGAGCTGATGTAATCATTGTATCAAACAATTTTGTAGATGCTGCTATTCAGCAGGGCTTTGTATATCTATTTCCTCTTACAGATTTGGAAGATGATTTTGTCTGCTGCCGACAGATGGCAAATGGAACGCACTTTAAAAATAATCGTGAAGCATATCTTGCTTGGATGAAAACTGTAATTTCTGCTTACAAGATTTATAAAACAGAGCCTGCTAGAGTAACTAAAACTCTTGAAAAGCTTTCTGGTCAGACTGAATCATGGCTTTATGATTTTATATACAATTTGGATAAAAATCAGCGACGTTTTTACAGTCCTGATCCTAATTACAATGGAGTAAAACTTTATTACGACACAATGATTAATCTTGGATATATCGAAACAGAACGTGAATTACCTGAATTCTTTGACATTTCACTATATGCTCAGGCATTGCGTGAAGTTATTGAAGAATATCCTGATGAACAAATTTACAAAGATTTGTGGGCATACTTTGTTACTCATAATGATCAGTACCCTAATTTTAAACAGGATTATCCTGAAACTTTGTAAAAAGGAAGGTGTGAAATGGCTATTGATATTCATAAATCTGAAGTTGAGACCAGAGATAATAGGCTTGGTACTCTTATAGCGTATCATGGCCCTGCAAGCGAATTGCAGGCAGCTTCTGCAAAGCGTCAAGTAAAAGAGGATACCCGCTTATATTCTCAGTGTAGTGACTGCTCGCAGGGATGTGCAGAAACTTTATCTTATATGATTCGCGATGCCGCAATTATTGTACATGCTCCGCTAGGATGTCTTGACCCTGTGGAAAAGTATGAAAGAGTTGATGCAAGTACGAAAGCAAGAGGTCTGTCTCCACATAGAATTCAAGTTATATCTACAAATATGGGAGTAGATGCTACCGTCTATGGAGGAGTAAAGATTTTAAGGGAGGCTATTGATGAAGCATTTAAACGCTTTGATCCAAAGGCAATATTCATCCACTCTTCTTGTGCGGCAGGAATAATTGGAGATGACATTGAAAGCGTTGTTGATGAAGCTGAGTCAGAACTCGGAATACCAATAGTTCCTATATACTGTGAGGGCTTTAAATCAAAGACATGGGCATCTGGTTTTGATGCTGTGTTCCATGGTGTATTGCGCAAGATTGTACGCAAACCTGAAAAAAAACAGGAAGACCTTGTAAACATTATCAATTTTGCAGGGCGGGATACTTTTTCCCCATTTTTGCAAAAATTGAATTTAAGAGCAAATCTTGTGGTTCCTAATGCTACGATAGAACAGCTTGCTCAGATGAGTGAGGCTGCTTGTACTACGCATATCTGTGAATCTTTAGGTACTTATGTTGCTGCAGCCCTTGAAGAGAAATATGATGTTCCACAGGTAAAAGCTCCTTCTCCTTATGGAATTGACTGGACTGACAGGTGGGTGCGCGAGCTGGCAAAGGTTACAGGTAGAACGGAATTTGCAGAAAAGGTCATAGAAGAAGAACATGCAAGAATTATTCCTATTGTAGAGGAGTATAAGAAACAGCTTGCAGGGAAGAAAGCCTATATCTATGCAGGTGATTCGTATTCACATAACCTTGCCAACATGGTTAAGGATTATGGAATGGAAATCGTAGGAATAACTACACTTCATCATGACCAGGTGACTGATGACAAGACAACAGAACTTGATACCCTAAACGAGCTTATAAAGTCTGTAGGAGATGTAAATAATTTTTCCGTCTGTAATAAGCAACCGTTTATAATGTACAAGATACTTACACAGCTAAAGCCTGATATTCTTATTACAAGGCATAATAGTATTGCTACCATAGGTACTAAACTGGGAATACCATCTATTCGTGCGAATGATGTGAATGTACTTAGCTGTTATGATGGCGTAGTGAATCTGGGGGCAAGGATTATAGATGCCCTGCAGTCAAACAAATTCTTTAAGACTATAGCAGAGCATGTAAAATTCCCTTACAGCTCATGGTGGATTAGCCAGACTGATCCATTCTATTTTGACAAAAAGGCGGTGACAAAATGAGCAAACTGATAGAACAACCTAGATTTTCATGTGCACTTGCAGCCCAGACGACAGTTCTCGCAATTCCACGTGCATTGCCTATAGTTCATGCAGGACCTGGGTGTGCGTCTAAAACATTCCGTGTTCTTGCAGAAGGATGTGGAAATCAAGGCGAGGGGTACGGCGGTGGCGGTCAAATTTCAAGTACCAATACAGGCACTAAGGAAGTTGTCTTTGGTGGTGAAAATAAATTACGCACACTAACGGAAAATGCCCTTAAGGTTTTGGATGCGGATTTATTCGTACTCCTTTCTGGCTGTACTTCTGGCATAATAGGAGACAATGTTGTTTCCATTGCAAATGAATTCCGTGATGAAGGCAAGCCTGTAGTTGGTGCGGAGACATCGGGCTTTACTGGAAACAACTATTACGGTCATGAGCTTATAGTAAATTCCATTATAGAACAGTTCGTTGGAAATGTTACTCCTAAAGTTCAGAAGGGACTTGTTAATGTATTCTCTGTAGTTCCAAATCAAGATCCTTTTTGGCGCGGAGATTTGGAAGAAATAAAGCGCATTCTTACGGCTATAGGGCTGAATGTAAACATTTTATTCGGTGCAGAAAGTCTTGGAGTGTTTGAGTGGCAGAATATTCCAAATGCAGAATTTAACATTCTGCTTTCACCGTGGTGCGGACTAAAGACAGTTGAGCTTTTAAAGAGAAAGTATGGAACTCCCTTCTTTCATTTTCCTTATCTTCCTGTGGGTGGAAAGGCTACAAGCCTGTTCTTAAAAAAGTTGACAGCTTTTGCTGGTCTGGATTTTGCAAAGGTTGCCTCTGTAATACGGCAGGAAGAAGACAGGTTCTATGAGTACATTGTAGGACTTGCAGATTTTATGTCTGACTATCGTAGTAACTTGCCAAATGAACTGTATGTTGTAGCTGATTCGGAATATGCACTTGGAATTACAGATTATCTGGTAAATGAACTTGGACTTGTGCCTAAAGGTGTATTCATTGATGATGATCCGCCGACGGAGGTTCTTAAGAATCAAATTCGTGAGTATGCAAGGAATATAGGTGAAGATGTAAGCAATGTACTTTATTTTGAGGCAGATGGAGGAAAGATTCAGCAAAAACTTACTGAACTTATTGGGAATTCAAAAAGGGCTGTTGTTTTTGGAAGTTCGTGGGAAAAACTTGTTACGGAAAAAAATAACAATATGCTCTTTCATGTCAGTATGCCAATAATAAATGATGTTATTCTTAATAAGACCTATGTAGGATATAAGGGAGGACTTAAGCTTACTGAGGAAATGTATTCTGGCATTTTCCATCGCGGAAATATTTCCAAGAATGTACAGACCTTATAGCTGAGATGGAATTATGTCATATAAAATTGCAATTGCGAGTTCTGATGGAATAAACATAGACCTGCATTTTGG
>CACXDK010000031.1 GCA_902766345.1 uncultured Spirochaetaceae bacterium
ACAACAACATCTTCTGCAAGCTCATTATCAAGACTTTCATTTTCAGACAGTTTCTTTTCCGTAAAATATTCACTCTTTCCTAATGCATGAAAAGCTTCAAGAAGATTTTCCGCCCCAAATACCTTCATGCCACAAACTTCCCGAGCTTCATCAGCATTGGCAGAAGGAACAATGCACAGCCTTATTCCGCTGGCATAAGCTGTACTTACAGCGGCATGAATTCCTTTTACGGGACGGACTTTACCATTAAGTTCCAGTTCACCAATAACCAGAACGTCATCATCTGGGAAAATTCGGTTTTCCGAGCTTTCTTCTTTTGCAGCAAGAACAGACATGGCTACAGCTAAATCAAAACCAGCACCTTCCTTTTTTAAGTCTGCTGGCGAAAGACTTATAAGCACTCTTTCTGGCGGAAATTCTAAACCGCTGTTCCTAATGGCACTGCGCATCCGTTCCCTTGATTCTTTTACAGCTCCATCGGCAAGTCCTACAATATCCACTGCAGGAATGCCACGTCGCAAATCAACTTCCACACTCACAAGAGAGCCTTCATAACCAAATGGTGAAAAACTATATATTTTCATATAAACCTCTATCTATGTAATTGCTGTAGATCCATCATTTTTGTACAGAAATTGGAAAAAAAATTAAAAAAATTATATAATCGCCACATGGACGTAACACTTTTATGTGATGTAGTAGATAATTATGGGGATATTGGTGTGGTATACAGACTGTCCCGTGCTCTTACGGCTCTTTCTAAAGAACTCAAACTTACACTTGTTGTAAGTAATCTTGCATCCTTTGCGCAGATGGCACCAGAAATTAATCCGACCATTTCCTTGCAGGAATATAATGGCTGGACAGTAATAGACTGGAACAATGCAAAGGTATGTACGGATTTTTTTACAGCCCACCATCCGCGGATTATCCTTCAGTGTTTTCAGTGCATACGTCCTGAATGGCTTGAAAACATATTATTCACGCCAGAACGGAACAATACAAAAGAAATCATACACATCATCAATGTTGAATATTTAACAGCTGAAGAATGGGCGGATGGTTTTCATCTTTTAAAAAGTGCAACCCGTTCAATGTTTGTAAAAAAAATGAATTTCATGCCTGGCTTTACAAGTAAAACAGGAGGTCTCATTCTGGATCCTCCATTTATGGAAAGCCGTAATAATAGAGAGTTGGCATTGCAAAAGGTAGCGCCATTTCTAACAGAACAGGATTTTTCAAAACTGCGCAATGAAAACCTGCTCAAATTTGTAATCTTTACTTATGAACAGGATTTTGCTCCTATTGTAAAAGCTCTTGCACAAACTCAGGCTGAATGTAAAAAAGACGTATGCGTTTTTGCAGCACCCGGACTAAGCCAGCAACCATTTATGACTGCAGTAGAAAAAGCAGGTTTTCATTTACAGACCGTCAGCCTGCCATATCTTCCGCAGACGGCATGGGACGCTCTTTTATGCTGTGCAGACTTTGCAATAATACGCGGTGAAGATTCTTTTGCACGGGCATGTCTTTGTGGCGTTCCATTTTTGTGGCATGCATATAAGCAGGACGAGGAATTTCAGCTGGTAAAGGTTGATGCCCTTCTAAAACGCATGAAACCTTTTTTTTCAGAACAAGAATTTAAACTCATACAGACCTGCATGATTAATTTTAATAGAAGACCAGAGCAGACTGTGGGAAAAGAAGCACAAGAAGTTCTGGATGCATTAGAGCAGAAATCTCTGGGAGAAATTCCATATACAGAATATTTTTGCAAGTCAGACGTATTAAAAAAGGGGTTTACTGCATTTTCAGAAATGCTTTTGAAAAACGGAAACCTGGCAGAAAACCTGCTGGATTACATGAAACAGTTGCAATTTTAATAGATTATTTATATAATATCAGAGCATTTTTATAATGTTTGAATACTTTTTTTATTAGGAAGATAGAGATATGATATCAACAAATGAAATTAGAGTAGGTTCAGTATTCATGTACGAAGGCTCACCATTCATGGTTCAGAAGCTCCTTGGTCAGAAGGGTGGTCGTGCTGGTATTACGGTAAATCTCCGTGTAAAGAATATCCTTACAGGCAGTACACAGGATCTCGGTGTTGATGCTGGTGAAAAGTTCGAAGATGTAGAACTTGATGAAAAGAACGTAAGACTTTCTTATGTTGATGGTGACACATTCCACTTTATGGATCAGACAACTTACGATGAGATTCTTCTTGAAAAAGATGACCTCGGAGACAAGGGTGGATTCATTTCTCCAGATGATGACTATGATATCATGGTTACATTCTATGAAGGAAAGGCTGTTGGTGTTGAACTTCCAGTAAACATCACAAGAACAATCACATACTGTGAACCAGGTGTAAAGGGCGATACTTCAGGAAAATCTTTGAAGCCAGCAACACTTGATACTGGTGTAGAAGTAAAAGTACCATTGTTCTGCAACACAGATGACCGCATTGTTATTGATACACGCGATGGTTCATTCGTAGAACGTGCAAAGGACAAATAATTAATTTTATTTATATTTAATACAGGGCAGAATTTCTGTCCTGTAATTTTTTTTTGATCCACTAGCTCAATTGGATAGAGTGGTAGCCTCCTAAGCTGCAGGTTGCGCGTTCGATTCGCGCGTGGGTCATGAATGTCATGAGATAAAAAAAGGCTGACGGCTTTCTTTATGTCTATCGTAAAGAAAGCCGTCAGCCTTTTTAAACACCAAATACCCTGTTAATCTAGCTGGGTAAAGAAATACGAACAGAAAGCCTGTGCCCTTTCAACTATGGCAGCTTCGACTTTCTTGCGGATAAAGAAGATGCTTGGGGCATCTGCGGCAACAAAGCCGTACACAACCCAATAATCATCGCTTTTAAATAATGC
>CACXDK010000032.1 GCA_902766345.1 uncultured Spirochaetaceae bacterium
CCAAGTCTATTTACTACGGCATAGGCTTTATATTGCGAATTTGAAATATATTTCTGTGGTACGCTTGCTGCGGAAGAAATGCGGACAGCTTCAGTCCAAGGCAACTCTATTATCTGTGGAGCATTTTGAGGTAAATCAATTGGCTCAAAAGAATCTCTTGAAAAATAGTACCATTTGTGACTTTTTTGAACTGCGGAAATTTGGGGTAGATCAACATCTCCTCCAGATTTTGTGTTTTTCTTACCGCAGGAAGTCATAAAAAATGTACTGATTATTGCAGATACTAAGAGTGCATATTTTTTGTTCATTGTATACATAATATATACCTAATTCCTTTTTACGTCTATCTTTATATCGGATTTTTTAAACTTCCCTTTATGGATAGCAGCTATAATTCTGCTTCTATTTATGAGCCAAGGATTTTCGTATTCTCGACAAATTTCCATAAACCTTAGCCAGTTAAAATGCTTTATGTTGTATGCAATTTCTTCTGTTTTTTCACTGGAACAATATAGTTCCTTTAGAATTGATGCCGCAAATCCATCTTTGGGTGAAATCTTAGTTGAAAATGGAGGAATTGCACCAAAAGGGAGCGATAAATCCTTTCCGTTTTCAGAAATGGGGTAGGCGAGGATGTATGAAGGTGCATTTTTTTGCAAATCGGCAACTACATGGTCAAGGTTTTTGACAGTAATTGTTTTTTCTTCTGAAAAATCAGAACCGTACACAATTCGCCATGATGTAGCTTGTTCATACGAACTGTTTGCAGAAAGAACAACATCTTCTTCATCTCCAAGAACTGGAGATGAACAACTGAACAATGCTGCACCTATACAGGCAGCAAGAATAAAGTATAAAAAAAAGTATTTCATACTTATGATATTCTATCTGACTGTATATTTTGGTACAAATATTTGAATTTTTTTTATTTTATTTATTAAGCATTCCAGTTATTATTGTGAAGGTTTACTTCAAGATGGTTATAAGGAATCTCAATGCCTTCTTCCCTTACTACCTTCATGATTGCCATGTATACTTCATTTTTTGCCTGAACAAGGTCTGTGCGGTTAATCCATACACAAAGTTTGAGCAGAATACAGCTTGAAAGAAGACCGTCATAATATGCTTTTGGTTCTGGATCTTTTAATACAGAAGGACACATTCCTGGTACTTTATTTATTGCTTCCAGAACCTTTTCAAGGTCTGACTCATAAGCTATGGAGATGTCAAAAACTGCACGGCGTATAGGGAAGTGACTGAAGTTTGTAAGCGTTCCGTTCATGATTGTACTGTTCGGAATGCGTACCATCTGGTTATCAAGCGTGTGAACCTTTACGCTTAACAAATCTATACTGTCTACTGTTCCGCTTATGTCGCCAACGGTAATGTAGTCTCCTATCTTAAGGGCCTTTTCGCTTATGACGAATACGCTGCTTATGATGTTGCTAACGCTTGTCTGGGCTGCAAAACCGATTGCAAGTCCTGCAACTCCTGCTGCTCCCCATATTGCGCTCAGTTTTACTCCGAAAAGGCTCATTATGTACATGACCATAAGAACCCAGAATACATAAGTCATAACCTTGTTGATAAGGACTGCCGTATGCATCTGTAGTTTTGCAAAAGACTGCTTTTTTACAATCTTCTTTATTATGCGGTATACAATGTAAAACAGAAGTATAGTAATTATACTTGTAATGATTTTTACCCTGTTCAGCTGTGCAAAGTAATTTACAATGTCATCAATGTGCAGAATAGACTTTGTTTCCTGCGCTACATTACCTGTTACGGTTGCAACAGCTTCTACAGTTGTTTGAACAACTTCTGGTGCTGCTTCTAGAGTTTCATTCATAAAAATAACCTCAAAATTTAATAAATTAAGGTATTATAGCAAACTTTCCATACTTTTACAGCCTATTTTTGCATTTTTATTTCAGCACCATTAATGTTTCTTCGGTTCCGTTGTAGGGCTTCCATTCTAGCATTGCTGTACCGTCACAATCTGTACCGTTAGGGGTGCCGTTTTTTATGAAATTGCACAGGTAGTTACACATCTTTCTTGCAGTGTCATAATGTTTACCAACAAATGGTCTCCAGCATTTTGCCAGGGTTTCAAACCAGAACCACAAATCGCTTGAATGGAATATGCCAGGCTTGTCAAAACCTGGTATGTCAACATTAAAGCAGTAGGCATAGTTTTTAACATTCGCCCC
>CACXDK010000033.1 GCA_902766345.1 uncultured Spirochaetaceae bacterium
AAAGGCATTCGGATTTATCTTTCAGATTTTCCGAATGCTTTTTTTTATTGCATCATATCTATAACCAGATTTCATGACACAATTATCTAGAGAATTACGACACAATTATCTAGAGAGTTGCGATGCAATTATCTAGAGAGTTGCGACACAATTATTTAGAGAGTTGCGACACAATTATCTAGAGACTTGCGACACAATTATCTAGAGACTTGCGACACAATTCCTTAAGGTTTTACAGCCAATGCCTTTTCTACAGAAGCCTTAAAATCAGGGCCAACCATTACCCACCACTGACTAGGAGCATCAACCCAGTATTTTTTGAATACACGTACAATCTGCTCTGCCGTAACATTCTTTACCTGAGCGTCAAGCTTTTTATTATAGAACATATCCCCATAGCTCATCTGATTGTAAATAATACTTGCAGCAACACTTCCAGAAGTCTGTTCCTCAGAATATGTAGAAATGTAATATTTATTCTTATAACTTTCCAAATGACTTTCTATGTCAGTAATTCTATATGAGCTGTTCGTATTCGAAGGCTCTACAAATTTACCCTGAGCCATAAAAGAACGAGCTTCATCCATGTACTTTACAAAATTAACAGGATCAGAAAGATTATAAAGATATTCCATGCCAAGTGGAGCTCTTGAAATAGGAACAAAAGATGACGGAGTATAGCAGGCACCATAATGTTCGCGAACCAAATTATAAAGTATGTCCGTATAAATTTCTCCAGCAAGAACAGCAGGAATAAAATCTTCATCAGAGGAAACTGGCGAAGCAAATACACGAGAAACATAGCCTGTACCTTTTGCCGAATCCATGCTTAATACATGAACATCATTTTCAATCTGCAAAGTCGGAATATTCTGCTCAACGTATTTTGTTTCTTCATTCCATTCCAAATTTCCAATTGTCTTGTTCAATGCAGAAACCAGCTTTTGACCATCAAGACTACCAACAGCAACAATAAACATATCAGCCGCATTCAAAATCTTTGAATGAAGTTCCTTCATATTATCTATTGTAATATTCTGTAATGATTCAGGCTTTACGCTGGCTTTTGTTTTGAACGGATGATTCTTGTACAGTTCCCTGTTAATTTCATACGAAAGGAATGATGAAGGACTGTTCATAACACTCTGCACAGACTGTTCATAATCAGTCATCATGTTTTCATAAACACTCTGCTCAAAAGAAGGATGCAAAAATCCGTCTGTAAATACAGGAAGCATCTCATACAGATAGTCATCTATTACACTAAGAGTTAAAGCAGTTCCTGCAACTTTTGAGTACACACCTATTCCGCTCTGCGTCTTATACTGCAAGAAATCTCTAGCAGCCTTATTATATTTTTCAGAGCTGGAAGCCATCATGCTAAACAAAGAAGATTCAAGACCAGAAGTTTCTTCCGTTAAATGTGAAATGCCCCCTCGAACAACAATATTAACAGAATCTATTTTGTCAGTCGGGTCATACTTTACATACACAGGAATTCCATTCTTAAGTTTTAACGTCTTAACATCAGGAGCATTGCTCATGTCATAAGAAGAATCTTTTGATTTATCAAGAGGAATGTAGATTTCCTGCTTAAGCAGGTCTGGTGTTGCAGTTGCAACTTTTGCAGGGTCAGAATTAAATTTCTCATTCTTCCACCAGAAAGCATTTTCGGATGTTATCAATTCATATCCAGAAGAAGCCAGTTCCTCCTGTACAGACTCGTACACAGCAGGGTTTACAAGCAAAAGAACCATAGGTTTTGTTTCTGTAAAATACTTAGAAACAAACTGCTTTACTTCCGACTGCTTTACATGCGAAACCTTGTCATTATAAGAATAATAATATTCAGGGCTAGTAACGTTCCACCAAAAGCGAACCGTGTTCAAAAGTCCTGTTGCAGTCTGCGAAGAAACTATGTCAGAATTCTTTAGTTTTAAGGCAATATCTTTTACCTTTGAACTAGAATATAACTTTTTTTCAGCTGCCATTTGTGGCAAGATTTTATCCTGCACAGTAGAAAGGAAAGATTCTACACGGGCAGGAAGATTTGTCTGCGGAGAAAGCATCATGCCACCGAATTCAAAAATTCCGCAGGCACGAGAAGTATGGTAACCACTCCAAACATAATCAATATCAGGAATCATCAAGTTTTCATCATTTACAAGAGTTGTCTTATAAATGCCATCTGGCTCACTAAGCAAACTGCAAAGATAATCCGCAGAATATGTATCTTCAATATCAAAATCAGCATCAGGTCCGCGGAAACAAACAGCAACTTCTGCAATCTGTGGAGAAATGCGGTCATAAGGCATTACAGCATAATGAACCGACTCAAAAGGAGCTTTATTCTGCTGAGGACCGTCAACAGGCTTTTCATTACCGTTATTGCTCCAAGTTCCAAAGATTTTCTTAACAAGCTCGTAAACTTCATCGCTGTTTATATCGCCACCAACAAACAGCGCTGCATTTTTTGGAATGTAGTATTTAGATTGAATATCGCGAAGCTGGGCAACAGTTGCGTTTTTTATAACTTCAGTAGAACCGCTAGGATCTGTGCGGTAAGGTTCATTTGGGAAAAGCTTATATCTTAAATAACTGCTGTAAATTTGATTTGGAGAAGCTTCATCTCCCTGAATTTCAGCAAGAACAACTTTCTTTTCATTTTCAAGTTCCTTTTCATCTATTAAAGGACTTCTTATGGCAGCATTCCAAAATGAAAGTCCCTTTTCAAGCTGGTCTTTAGGTATGGTAAAAAAGTAATTTACGCAATCTATACCTGTGGAACCATTCTGTGAAGTAACACCCATATCATTTTCAGCCCTGCTGAATGATGCGGCATCCCCATACAAAAGGTTTCCTTTAAACATCATGTGCTCGTACAAATGAAACAGACCTGCTGTTTCTGGAGCCTGAGCAACAGCGCCACAACGGACTGCTATCTCAATATATACCAATGGAACAGAATCATCTTTTGCAGTAAAGAGCGTAAGCCCATTGTCTAGATTGTACTGTTTTAGATTTTCAGCGACAGAACTTTTACGTTTTCCACATCCTGTCAGAAGAAAGACTGGAACAATTGCAATTAGTAGTAATTTTTTTATATGTAACATACTCATAATATAATATAAATGAACAAAAGTCCTATTTGTTACAAAATTTTACTTCTTTTTATATACCCCCCCCCACTTAAACCTATAGAAAAATTATCAACTACCATTTCTTCGTACACCTTCTCAATCTTGCTTCGGACATTCTTAAATGATTCTATTATTTCAGGATCAAAACGTTTACCGGAATACATAACAACAGATTCAAAAGTTTCTGAAAAGTTTGCCTCATGAGTTTCTTTGTACTGATTAAACGAAATATTATCAAACACATCTGCCAAAGCAACAATTCTGGCAGAAAGAGGAATTTCATATCCTTTAAGCCCCTTAGGATAACCTTCCCCATCCCACCATTCGTGATGATAAAGAGCAACTTCCTTCGCAAGCGTATAAAACAAATCGTCTGGATTATTCACAATCAAAGAATCAATAATTTCAACACCGCTTACAACATGCCGCTGAACATCAGCATCGCTCAATGGACGGCGCAAATCATGATTATTAGCAAGACCTTTAGCAATCTTTAATTTTCCAACATCATGCAATGGTGAAACTTTTATAAGAATTTCTACATAACGTTTTGTAAGCTTGTTAATAAATTTTTCTTCCAAAAGAAGTTGCCGTGCAATAATACTTGTATAGTTACTTACACGGCGAATATGTTCTCCAGTTTCTTTGTCTGCAACAAGAATAAGATGCATAAGGCCAGAGACAATTTTACTCTGAATGCTGGAAATTTCATCTTCGTAATATCTTAAAATCTGCTTTTGCTGTTCATTACGCTTTTCAAGCTTATAAACAACATCACGCTGTTCAGTAATATCTTTTAATACAACGGTATATCCGTAAAAGCGGTAATCAGATTTTATAGAAACACAATAGCCTTGATACTGCTTATTATCAAACTCAAAAATGCTATTCTCAACCTTTCCATTATTTTCAGCATTAAAAATAACCTGCAAAAGTAAATC
>CACXDK010000034.1 GCA_902766345.1 uncultured Spirochaetaceae bacterium
AAAGTGCAACTTTCAACAAAGGAACAGAACTGATTATCTCAAAAATTCGTGAAGCATGGACAGAAGACGATATTTCTCGATTGTATAAAGTATTATCTACTTTAATTGCACCAGAAAGAAAATTAAAATATCCTTTTAATTTAAAGATAATTGCACCAGAAACCAAAGAATTTAAAAACAAAATTGTAAATAGTTTTGCACTTGAAGAAATCGCTACCACAACTGTTAAACTTGGATTCGATTCTGAAAAACAGCTTCAGGATGTACTGACGGTCGATAAAGATGGGAATTTAAAGGTAATACAAAAAAATAAGAAAAAATTTGGCTTGGTAAGTCTTCGCTTGTATTATTATGATAATGCGGCAAAAGTAAAGTTTCATAAAGCCTACCCAGAAGAACAGTTAACCGGTATAAAAATTTACCGAGATGATTTATTGACAACACCGTTCGTAGATTCTCAGAATCAGATTGATAATCAAAAAGATATATTGGGAATTGACAAACGCCGTTGGTCGGGCTTTTTTGATAAAATAAGTTCCCGCGATTTGTTAGGTTGGATAGATATTACAGAAGCCGAAAACCCGGAAATTCTTGAAGCAACAAATCGCCAGGGCTTTGTAGAGAATGATGCCTGGATTGAATTACAGAACTTTATAATTGATGTTATTAAAGCTTTGGAGAATCAGAAAAAAATTTTAAAGGCAAAAGAAAAAAAACAGGCAGATAAGAGTTTTCAAGAATCAAAAGACTCTATTGGAAATATCCGTAATATAATCTCTAATACAAAAACTGATGATGAAAATGTAAAACAGTCATTAGATTTACTTTCAAAAGAATTGGGAAAACTGCAAGGCTCTCTTTCAAAAACTCATAAAAGCCTTGTGGAAACCCAAAAAGAAAAAGAGCGGCAAGAAGAATTGATGTTTAGTCTTGTCTCGTTACAGACCTATGCGGGTATGTTGTCTCATATCGTAAGAACTTTGCTGGGAAGAATAAAGCGAAGTGCTGAGTTTATTCGAGATATGATAGATGATGTTTCATACAGAGATTATAATAAATCCTGTGCGGAGAAAATCTACAAAGAAATGGAAAATCTTGATAAATCTGTTGACTTCCTGTTGCGATATTCAAGAGATGGAAATGATTTTGAACCTATCAATTTAAAAGATTTTTTCTCATATCTGTTTGATGTAATTTATAAAGATGAATTTGAAAAAGAGCATATAGATATTTCCTATTCAGTAGAAGATGATGTATCTATAAAGTATAATAAAAAAGCCTTGGATGATATTTTTGATAATCTCATATCAAATACAATAAAGGCATTTGCAACAAGCAAAAATGAGCGAAAGATAAAGATTAGGGTTGAAGATAGTAAAAAAGAATTAAAAATTTATTATTCAAATAGCGGTCCTAAAATATCTGATGATGACAAAAGTAGGATATTTGATGTTTTTTTTACGACAACGGCTTCTCAAGGCGGAGCAGGACTTGGATTGTATATTGTAAAAACAAGACTAGAAGCTGTACAAGGAAGCATAGAACTTATAGAAAGTGAGTTTTCTCCAGACGGGGTAACATTTTTATTAACAATTCCGTATCAAAGGGGTAAAAAATGAATCTATTGATTATTGATGACAATTTTGATGCAGATGATCCTGCTGTAAAAATGACAACTATAAAATTTCCTGACATAGAGCCTCTTATTTACAAAACAGGCAAAGACTTCTTTGAAGCTCTGAAAAAAGAACCAACTATTCTGTTTCAGTCTATTATTATCCTGGACTTGTCTTTCGGAAGCGGTCAAATGCAGGGAATTGATATTCTAAAAGAAATACGAAAAATTTCAAAATTGGTTCCTGTTATTGTTTTTACAGGAGCAGATGAGCCTTCTCAGCTTATTCCTGATTTTATAAATCTTGATACTAATGCATATATTACAAAAACCGCTTCAAGTGCAGAGTTTGTCGAGAAAGTCAGACAATGCGTAGAAATACTTCAGAATAATGTAGCGTCGGCATTGACAGAATGGCTGGAAGCGCATCCTGATTCAGAAAAAGAGAAGTCATTTATTTATACAGTAGATGGGAAAAATTATACATTAAATCAAATTTCAGAAGAATTAAAACAGAATTCGAATGTTGGAATGCAGTTTACGAATCGATTGTTAAAGCTGACTGTAGACTTAATAAGCAGAAATAAAGAGAGCTTGTAGAGTATGAACTTGTTAATTACAAAAGATGAAAAAGATACTTCTCTAGGTGCTTTTTTTGAAAAATGTTCTGCAATTGCTCTTTCTTTGTTTAAGGTCATTGCGAATACAGAAGTCTTATCATCGCAAAAATTAAAAAATAATGTAATTTTTTCTATGACAGTTAATAAAGAATCTTTTAAGCCTTTTAATTTTTTTGCCTTTACTCATGGAAACGAAGACGGATTGATTGTAGACAATCAAAATTATGTTGGATGTGATAAAGACAGTAGTTGCTGGGAAAATGTAAATATTGTGTATAATTATTCTTGTTTGTCCGGCTGCTTGTTCGGTAAATTCGTTGTTGAAAACGGTGCAAAATCATTTGTAGGTCATAATAAGACGATTTTTATTCTGACACGACCACAATATATGGACTATTTTTATAATCCATT
>CACXDK010000035.1 GCA_902766345.1 uncultured Spirochaetaceae bacterium
CTTATAATCGTTGCATATTCTTTCATGAAGCGCGATGTATATGGCGGAGTTCTTATGGAATTCAGCCTGAAGGCATATTCTCAGATGTTTACAAAAGCCTACGGACTTATTGTTTGGAGAACTTTGTGGATTTCTGTAATTTCTACAGCCATCACTATTCTTATTGCCCTGCCATGCGGTTATGCCATGGCTCGCAGTAAGCATCAGACAGTTCTGCTTATTCTGATTATTGTGCCTTTCCTTACAAACTCTCTTATCCGCATTTTTGCCTGGATTACGATTTTGGGCGATAACGGAATGTTGAATTCCCTGCTGAAAATGCTGTTTAATTTCTGGCATCACGGAATTTTGCATGATGCGTCATCTTTTACACCTCATAAATTTATGTTTACACAGAATGCTGTTATTCTTGTAAGCATTTATATGTATTTGCCTTATGCAATTCTGCCTGTGTTTACAGCTGTAGACCGCTTTGATTTTTCTTTGCTGGAAGCTGCACGCGACTTGGGTGCGAATAAGCCACAGGCAATGCTCAAAGTGCTTATTCCTGGCATAAAGAGTGGAATTGTCAGTGCATTGATTTTTACCTTCATCCCTATTTTTGGTTCGTATACGGTGCCTCAGCTTGTTGGTGGAAAAGACAGCTACATGCTTGGAACTCTCATTGTTGATCAGGTACAGAAAGTTCGTAACTGGCCTTTGGCATCTGCATTCAGCATGATGATTACGATATTGAGTATGGGCGGCATTATGTGGATGCTCATTTCAAATAAGAGGGAAGCAAACCTCAAAAAGCTTTCTAATAAGGAAGATACTACAACAAGCATAGCTGCTTCTATTAACGCTACAGGAGGTGCAAAATGAAGATGAGTAATCCGTTTGACCTGTTCCTTAAGAAGCGAGTGGTGACAGAGCCTATACGCCATGCAAAAAGACAATGGAAGAAGCATAACAGGAATTTCTCTTTTTCTAACACAATGCTCTTTCTGACTGTTGTGTTCCTGTTCATTCCTCTTTTTGTCATAACATTCTATTCTTTTAACAAATCTAAGGATACAACTTTTACAGGCGTGTCTTTTATTTGGTATCAGAAACTGTTTTTGAATTCGGGAGATTTATGGAACTCCCTTTTCAAAAGCTTTATCATTGCATTCTCCTCTGCATTTGTGGCTACTATACTTGGCTCTCTTGCTGCAATAGGTGTGCATTGGTATAAGTTCCTTGGTAAGTCTTACATTCAGACAACAAGCTTTTTGCCAATGGTTTTGCCAGAAGTTATTATGGGTGTTTCCCTGCTTATCTTCTTTAACGGCATACACATGTCATTGGGCTTGCTTACAATCTTTATTGCACATACAACGTTCTGTTTACCGTTTGTCTACCTGATGGTTAGCGCTCGAATAGACGAGTTTGACTATTCTATTATAGAAGCTAGTCACGATTTAGGTGCAAATGAAAAGCAGACTTTGTTTTATGTAATTATTCCTGCGATTATGCCTGGAATTATTTCTGGCTTTATGATGAGCGTAACAATGTCTCTTGAAGATTATGTTATTACATCATTGGTAAGCGGTCCTGGAAGTACGACACTGCCTATCTACGTATACTCTATGATTCGTTTTGGTGTAAGTCCTGTAATTAATTCTCTTTCATTCGTCATTATTCTTGCAATTTGTTCTATGACAATATTGTTGCGCAAAGGCTTGAAAGGCTTTGCTGCATCCCGTTAATTAGGAGGGTATATTTATGAAGAAAAGTTTTATTGCTGTTTGTGCAGCTGCATTAGCTCTTTTGAGTTTTGTTTCCTGCGGAAAAAAGTCTGGTCAGGCTGGTTCTGCAGAAAAAGTTCTTTATCTTTACAACTGGACATATTACACACCAGATGAGGTAATTGCTCAGTTTGAACAGGAATTTGACTGCAAGGTAAAGGTTGACAACTATGCTTCAAATGAAGAAATGTACGCTAAAATTAAGGGCGGTGCAAAGGGCTACGATATTGTAATTCCTTCTCAGGATTTTTGTTCTATCATGATTAAGCAGGGCATGTTCCAGGAAATAGATCAGGACAAGATGACAAATAAAAGTCATATCAATCCTGCTGTTTTACAGAAGGCAACTTATGATCCTGAAATGAAGTACTGTGTTCCATATTATTTTGGTGCTGCTGGTATTTCTGTTAATAAGACAAAGGTTTCTGGTGATTATGATCGTTCATGGGGCATTTTTGCAGACAAACAGTTTGCGGGGCATGCAACTATGATGGATGATATGCGTGAAGTTATGGGTGATGCCCTTATGCATCTTGGCTATGACGTAAACAGTCTTAATGACAGCGAGTTAAAGGCTGCAAAAGATCTTGTTGTAAATGAGTGGAAGCCTAACCTTGTTAAGTTTGATGCAGAAGGATTTGGTAAGTCTTTTGCTTCTGGTGATTTCTGGCTTTGTCAGGGATATGCAGAAGTTATTTATGGTGAAGTACCTGAAGAAAAGTGGGATGAAACAATTGATTTCTTTATTCCAGAAGAGGGTGGTCCAGGTTACCTTGACAGCATGTGTATCTTAAAGACTGCTCCTCATCCAGAACTTGCAAACGAGTTTATAAACTTCATTCACAGACCAGAAGTTTACGCTCAGTTCCTTGATGCATTCCATTTTCCTTGCTTTGTAAATCTTGATGCTAGTCAGTATATGACTACAAAGCCTATGTACGAAGCTTCTCAGATGAATAACTGCGTTCTTAAGGAAGATGTAGGCGAAGGTCTTGATAAGTTCAATGACTTGTGGCAGGAAATCAGATTTGGGGATTAAACCTTAATTTTGTAGAATGAATAAGCCTGTCAGCAATTGCTGACAGGCTTGTTTTTTATGTGCTAAAATATTTACATGACACTTCAACAGTTAAAACATCCCAGTTTAACTGAGGACGTTTTGACACTTGATTTCTATATAATTACCAGTCCGAAGATGAATTTACTTGTTGTACTATTGCTTTGGAAATGCTTTCTAGGTGTGATTTTAATTCTTCTTTTACAATATCACTTGAATCTGTATAATGAGTTTCTGCATTTTTTGTCATTAACGAACCCATTGTGCCACCCCAAAATGCACCTTTCTTTGATTTGTCAGCTTGATATACTTTAGATTCGATTACAATTCGAACTTTTTGATCTTTTGTTGCAAGCGATACAAAAATTGGAACTTCATAATTTACCATTTTCTTTGTGAAACCGTAATTATACTTTCCTGTAATTGTTGCTTTTTCTTCGTTAGAAGATTCTTTATTTGATTCTGGATAATTAAAGATTTGAAGAAAAGAAGAATCTAGGGAAGAAAAAATTTCTTCCTTGCTCATACCTTGAATATTTATAATTTTTTCAAGAGAGACAGTTTGGTCAGATTCCTTTTTTTTTGCAAAGGCACAGACTGCAGTTAAAAGAATACATGTACTTATAAGAATGAATTTTTTCATAAAATAATCTCCTTTTGTTTGTTAAAAATTATTTACTGTAAATTTTAGAATGTCCAGCTGATACCCATTGTTGGAACAAAAATAAATTTACCGTTTAAATCCCATGATAGATTTGAAGAGTCTTTTTCAATAGATGCAGTGCCTTTTACTTTTCCACCAATAATATATCTGCCGCCAAGACTTCCGAAAATGCCAAAGTGTTTTGTAAATCGGAAAGCTCCTGTAAGGTCTGCACCTATACTGTAACTAAAAATATTTTGTTTTATGTCAAGTCTAAACGTTTGCCTTATACCTTCTATTTTTAAGTCAGCCTTGTAGTTGTATAAGGAATAGTCAAAACCGAACATAGCAAAAAGCCCCATTGTAAAACGTTCAGAACGTGCAAATGAGTATCCTACACCGAAATCAGCACCAATATTTCCACCTTTTCTTATTCCCTCATCATCTGTTAGGGCATAGCCTCCAGTAAGGTCAGACTTAAAGGAAATGCCACAGGAATTATTTACAAGGAGAAATGTCAGAATGTTGTCAGACTCAAATTGCCATGTATCAATAGGGTCTAGGGCAATATTATCCATAAGTCCGTTTTTTGCATGAATTCTAGAGTAGGGAAGTGAAAGTCCGTATCCCAATGTAAACTGCCAGTCACTAGCATACGTGTACAGCGTAGTAAAGAAAGCAATTACAATACCTATAATGATTTTTCGCATAGTTTTATCCTCCTTGATTTGTATGTGAAAAGCTTTCTGTTATCAGAATAATTTAATAATAACACTAGTTTTTCTTTAAAACAATACTTACTGCTAAATATTTATTAATTACTGTCTGTAAAATATAGTCATTAGTATCACATACTATAGCTATGGCTGTAGACTATTTTTCATTGGGGCAAAGAATTCAAGCAAGA
>CACXDK010000036.1 GCA_902766345.1 uncultured Spirochaetaceae bacterium
CAAAACCTAGAGTAACTTTATATCTTGCTAAGCATGAAGAAGACTATCTGGCAGGTATTATAACGCTTTTCTGTGAACGCGAAGCCGTATATCTTTACGGGGCAAGCGGTAATGTAAAGCGCAATTTCATGCCAGCATATCTGCTTCAATGGACTGCAATAAAAGACGCAAAGCAATTTGGTTCGCCAGTATACGACTTTTACGGCATTCCTCCTACAGATGATGAAAATCATCCTATGCACGGATTATATTTATTCAAGACAGGTTTCGGGGGGACTATAGTTCACCGTCCTGGAAGTTTTGATGTTCCTCTACAGCCAATGACGTACAGCCTGTACACGACTGCAGAAAAGATGCGTGCTTGGTTTTATAAAAAAGCGGTAAAAAAATTAGCAGGGCGTTAAATAAAAAATAAGGTAACTATCTATATTTACGTTCTGGAACAATAGTAAAGTTTACAGTCTTTTCTATAGCCCTCTGCCCTGCAAGTTCTACATTCCAGTAGAAGCTTGCGGTAAGAGTGTGGGCATTTTCTGATACATTGCCCTGCCCGTCAGGACGCTTAAAAGTAATGTAATTTGTGCAAAAGCCAGCTTCTTCATTTGGCTCAAAAAGGAAGGAATTCTTATTTTCAACATCCTTTATGTAGAGCATTGAAACGCCTTTATCTGTATTATAAGAACTTTTTTCAGGAACTACAGTACGTTTTCCATTCAAAACAAGCTCTGCATTATATCTTATTTCTGCAAAATTTGCTTCTACAACAAAATAGCATTTTAATGGCAATGGAGTTTCGTTTTTCAAAATATACTGAACTACAAAACCATTAGAAGATATTATATAATTCTTTTTTAACGAAACAGGCACCTGTAAAGCAGAAAAACTTCCATTACCTGTAAGTTGTATTGTATTTTTACGAAGTTCAAGTTTTTTTTCTGCAAACAACACATTTGAAAATACACAGCTCTCAAATGGTTTTGCATTCATGTAATTTTTCATGTCTTTATCATCAAGCAGATGTTCAACAAGGATGCCTCTGCTGTAATTATCATTACAAGAATCAAACTGCTTAATTCTGGAAAGACTTGAAGCATAATCAGAACCAGAATTGAATAAATCAAGTTCACAAATCTGCCCTGAAATACGCGATATTACAGCATGAAATTTTTCCATTTGACAGACATACTCGTTTAAACCGTCGCTATTATAATCATAGCTGGTAACAGATTCTGGAGTTTTCTGGCTGTCACGAATCAGTTTTTCGGCTTCATTCAAAATTCTATATGCTGCCTGCTGTTTGCTTTGCAAAGCTGGCACACCGTAAGGAAGTTCAACAAAATTATAACCAGCCTGCGATTCCCAAAGTTTTTCCTGAGCAGCTTTCTTACGCATTTTGTCGCCACCATGGCATTGCGAAATAAGCATGCTTACATACATCATTCGCTCATATAAATGATTATTCTGCCGATAAGTATTAAGGAAATCGCGTATTGTAATTGGAAATCTTGTCTTATTTTCACACTTCTCGTAAATCTTACGTGCCCATTGAGCTATATCCCAGTCCATTCCCGAAGGAATATATGCAGGAATAAACTTTCTAGCTGTCTTTAAATACAGCTGTGGTAAAGTAAAATGTACATCTTCCGTTGTATCAGCAATACTGAAAGCTTCTTCAATCGAAGAAAAAGCTTTTGACTTTATCAGTTCTGGAAATTTTTCTGGAGAAAGTGCTATTGTAACAACAGGATCAAAATCTTTATTATCTGCATCTTCAAGATCTTTACGTACAACCTTTTTTATACGTGCAATCCACATTTCTCCAGTTTCATCTTCTTCTGGAAGAAAAGTTTTATAGATAGGTAAAATTTTTATTGCCTTTCCATGTTCACTGGTAATAACAGGGAAAAAACCTTTTGCAGTTGAAGGAATAAGAGTGCTATCAAGATTAACATATTCCATGCCGCAGGATTGAAAAGGTGTAATTAAAGAAGGCTCCCATATACTTCCATATACAGTCATGCCTCTAGGACGTTTTCCAATAGTAGAACGCAGTTTTGCATTCATCTTCTCAATCTGCCCGCTACGATCTACAGGAAAAAGCAAAGGAAAGATGGGATCATAAAAACCGCCACCTATAATTTCAACTTGATTTCTGCTTGTAAGTTCTTTCAGCATTTCAAGCATTTCAGGATGTTTATCTTCAAGAAATTCAATCTGCGAACCTGAAAATGACATAGAAACAAGAAATTTAGGGTGCTTATACAAATAAGAAGCAAGAGGCTTATATAGAGCATCATACTGCTTTTCGCGCAAAGATTCCGAGAGACAATTATTATCAGATGATACTTCCAGACAAATTTGTAATACACTCATATTTTGTTACATTTCGTTTCGTCTTTTGTTATAGAATATAGTATACCACTTCGACCAAAATTGAAAGACTTTTTTGTTTTTAAGCGATAATTTTGGCGCTTTTTCTTTTAAATTATAAGCTTCCCCATACAACATTAAAAACTGAGACTCATAGTCTTCTGGTACAGAAGCATCTTCAACCTCTATAGAATCTATAACAGGAACGGAAACAAAAAGTTCCTTATCATCTGTAAATTCATCTTTTGACAGCAATGGATTTGAAGTATTAATATTCTGGGTCTTCAATGACGGCAAAAACAAAAAAAACAAGAAACAGAATACTGCGGAAGCACTAATTATAAGCAACAGCATAAAAAAAACAGAGAGCACCATTAAAAACCTCCTCTATGAAGCCAAGAAACATTCCATGCAAGCAAAATAATCAGAATTACAGCAATACTGATAATGACAAGCATAGGCTTTTTTGAAATTCTTCTTCGTACTGCATACAAAATAAAAAAGAAAATAAAAAAAGAAAGACCACACAAAAGGGCAATAACAAAACATTCAAAGACAGAACAGGATTCATTAACACTCAGCAAAATTGCAAGAATGGAAACCGCATATTCAGGTGTACTTTTTTTTGTTGTTACGCGTATTATTGATTCAATAAATATAGACAAAATTGAATATATAATAACAGCAGCAAAAGGATACAATTCTGCAAGACCGACAGGAACAAGAATATTGTCTGCCACAAGATATGTAAGAACTGCACTAACACTGATAGTAACAAACATCTTAACAAAGCTGCTTATAATACGCCTTGGATGATTACTAAGAGGAAGTGTTCTGTTCATTCCAATACCATACATCAATATGGCAGAAGTATAGATAATATAATAAGCGATATTACTTAACATCTGATACAGCTCCTGCAATTTTCATATTCTGATCTGCATAAGAAATAAAATACAAAACCAGCCCACATAGCAATACGGCACCAGGTGTAGAAGCCCAGAATGTACCGACAGAAATTTTTTCTGCAGAGGATGATGAAAAAAGAACCAGTTGAACAAGTCCTGTTCTGGATGGAAATGAAATTGTTCCGTATCCGAAAATATCCCTAAACAATGAAATACATAAGGCAAATAAAGAAAAACCTCCGCAATACCTTATATTTTGAATTAAATCAGCAGTAATAGATGGGGCATTCGGTCTATAAAGCCGCATTACAAAAAAAGATGCTACTGCAGGAATGTATATTACAAAACCTACAGTCAATGCCATTACAGGAGAATACATAATGAGAATCTGCTTAAAAAAGATACTTTCACTAATAAGGAACACCGCTGTCAAAACCGACAATAAACTTTCTAATGATATTTTATAGACAAGGTTCTGAAACAATGTCATAAAAATCATTGAAGCATACATAACTATAACAAGCACAATTCCATAAGCGAAACGTCCAGGAAAAGGAACCAGCATGGAAAGAGATGCCATAAGATATACTGATAAAGTATTTTGTTTCATATCTAAAAATCCTTATTAGAAAGAATTACAGGGATGCGCTTAGCCCAGTAAGAAATCTGAGAATAACGGGCGTTATTCTCCACAGTTGATGCTATACGTTTATTCAGTGTAACAAAGCAGACAAATTCAGCTTCGTCAGCACCATCTTTATATGTATATACAGCAGGAACAGGTCCAAAAATTGTCTGTACACGGATAATCACAGCATGATATGAAGAATTATCATTCTTTTTAGAAAGCTTATATGCTGCACAGCTTACAGAGAAAGGAGTTGAAATCGGCTCAAAATCCTTTACTTCATATTCAGGCTGCTTTTCATATACGGAAACAAGCTGGGCTTTTAAACCTTTCTTCCAAGAATTTCGGCTAATAATTGTTGAACACAGCAAAATAATAAACAACAGAAAAAGTATTCCTGCAACTATACCATATTGTACCAGCTGTTTCCTAAAAGCTGGATCAAGCTGAATTTTTGTTTCTATTTCAGAATCATTTAAAACATCCATAATTAATTACTCACCTTCCTTAAAAAAACGCACGCGTGGCAATAGATACTTATGTACATTTTTCTTTATACGTCTACGTTCAACAACTTCAATAGCAAGAGAAAACATATTCATTACAAGAATCATAAATATGCATCCAACAGAAGACAAACCGTAACCTACAATAAGGTAACAAACAATGCCAGCTCCTACTCCATACACAATCTTTCCTGTTATTGCGGATGGTACAGTTCCAAACCACTGCAATATAAACAAAGTAGAAAACAAAACCCCACTAGTAAGCATGGCAAGAAAAATGTCACCATAAAGAACTTCTACTCCAAATAAAAATGGGGGAACAAAATGAATTAAAAATGCATACACAACCAAAAATACAGCAGGAATGAGAATATCTATCATTTCAAAAGAAAAAAGAATAAGAGATGATATCAGTGTAATAAAATTAAATCTAAATGCAGGAATAGCGGAACCTGTATCCCAAAACAAAGAAACATAACCGTTTGGAATGCGGACTCCTGCAACCTTAAACAAAGTACGGTTTAAATAAGCTGTTACAGCATCATCATTTACATGAATAGGTACAGTTCCATTCTGAATCAAAGAAAGAGAGGCATTTTTTGACTGTAAATCTCCTACCGTAACAACAGTTGAAGGAAAATTTGTAGCTCCTAAAAAATAACACACAGCAACAGTTATTGCCACAACATTTATCCATGACTCTGCAACACCACCAAAGGCATATTTGCATACAAGGAATGTAGCAAGTGTAATAAAGAATACAGCCATAGGAGAATAAACAGATGGTAAAAAGAAACCAACTAAGATTCCCTGAATAATAGAAATTATCCATGAAAACTTGAATGTCTTTTTTACCAATGAGTTAAGACCTTCTGCAACAAGGGAAGCAATTATTGCAGAAATAATAATTCCTACAGAAGCATAGCTCTTTGTAAGAAAAAGCATTACAAGCTGAGGAACAAGCATAATAAGCAAAAAGACACTGATAGTCTGCATTGATGGTGATATATAAATAAAAGGACGCAAAGATACTTTAGTTTTCATTTTTTTCCTCCCGTATAAAATGGATAATCTGACTTAGCGGTATTCGAGAAGGACAAACACTATTACATAAACCACACTGAGAACATAATTGCATTGCAGCGGCCAAAGATGCATCAATACCTTCTTTATACAAAACAGGGTAAGACATAAGATCTGGATACAGCTGTTCAGGACAGATACGGCGACATTTGCCACACCGAATACATGGTGCGTAAGCCTGATTGTACAACTTTGATTTAGGAACAAACATTACAGACTTAACAGATTTTGTTATAGGGACTTCGGAGTCATCAACTTCAGTACCTACAATCATACCGTTCAGAACAATTTTTGCAGGCATTGCATTAAAGCCACCACACTGCACAGCTAGATTTTCAACAGAAGTTCCAATTTTTACCCTAAATACCCCAGAAGAAGTAAGACTTTCACCTGAAACATGAATAAACCTTTCTGTTACAGGTTTACCAAGAACAACAGCTTCATAAACAGAATAAAGCGTTTCTGGATCAACAAAGATAGACTTTGCATTAATATCTTCAAAAAGTCCCATCTGTGTGTTTTTTGCAAATTTCTTTACCAAAGGTATTATTGTCTGAACAAAACCGCATGGATATTTTTTAGTATCCACATCAACATTAAGTACGGCATAATCACGAACAACATCATTGTTTATTGTTACGCCACCTTTCTTAGGTAAAAGGAAAATAATTCCATGAGCTTTCAAAACCCTTGCAATAATTGCAGCACCTTCTAGAACTTCCCTTGTAAAGCAACTTGCGACAAAATAATCCGTCATGCGACTAGGATCTTCATCATACATTCGTACAACAAGATATCTTCCATTTTTAATCTTGCAAGTCAGAATCTGCTCTACCAGAGATTGTTCACCGTTAAAAGTGTTTACAACTCCTTTAGAAAGCATCAGTTTAAGAATTTCTTCATCAGAATATAACTTCCAGTCTACAGGAACAAATTTCTTTCCGGTATATGAAAATGAACCAGAAAATTTTATTTTTACAGCTTCTCCAATTCTACCATCTGGCAACATACAGTGAAGTTCTTCAACAACAGTTCCAGGCAAAGGTGAATTAATGGCAGAATCAACATGATTATCAGCCTTTACGGGAACAGCAAGAAGCTGACCTTCCCTAACCGTATCGCCAACACTTATTACACACTTATATTTGTTATGTGAAATATGGTTGACTGGAACTACGACACTCTGCGGTAAAAAAGCATTTACCGATTCAGAGAAATCTTTTTCATCCACTTTTACAAAATTAGCTATAGATTTCATATTCTACGTTCCACCCCATAGTAGTATGATAAAGACAAAGTTAAAGGCACAATAAGTGCCACAAGAAGCATTATAAGATTAAAAACATCACTGCCAGACTGTACAGGCTGCTTTGAAAGCGAGTATGCAACAGAACTGTTATGATCCTGTAATTTCATCAACAGTTCAACCGCAGGATAATCAAGAGTTTCCAAATCTTTTTCTAGCTGTTTTTTAAAATCATTATTAAAAGTATATACGGCAGAATCTTTTTCCTGAATACTATTTTCTTTCTGTACAAAATCACTGAAATGTATGCTTGCTCCTTCTGGAACAGTCTCCGGATACTCATAATTAACAGAACGATAAGGATATGTAATTGTATTCCATGCCCATACGAAATAGTTATTTATGCCTGGCAGAAAAACAGAATTTTCATTTGATTCTTTATTAGTAACAGGTACAGGTAATTCAATACCAGCTATATTAGTCTTAGGTAAAAACTTTGCAGAAAACAAAAATGAAAGAATAAGTATTAAAACAGGAATAGACATAAACAGCATAGCTTTCATATTTTTATTATTAACAACCGAAACCTGATAGGCACTGAAAATCAAAGAATAATTAAAAGCACTCTGACGATCATTCTGCAAAGAAGCTTCTTTTAAAATACAAATACTGGCAAAACTTGCACACAATGCTGCAAGAGTAAGTAATATACAACGTTGAGATATACCACATAAAATTATGACAGAAGAGACAAGAAGAACATCAATCTCTACATTTCTTAGAATTGCTCGAATATCTGATTTTCTACCCCACATCTTATTTGCAAGATACAATGCGAATAAAAACAGACAACTTCCTGCTGCAACAGTATAAAACGGCATAGAAAGCG
Source organism: uncultured Spirochaetaceae bacterium (assembly GCA_902766345.1). The sequence continues at coordinate 7,631 of CACXDK010000036.1, forward strand.
ACAGCACTACAAGAAAAAATGCAGGCAGAAAAAAATATCTTTTTTTAACAGAAGCAAGTCCAAGTATAACATACACAGCAGTAGTTATAACAGGAACAATATAAGGAAAAACGGAATCAGAGTCTAACCCTGCTCTTACATGCCAGTTTTTCATAATAGTTTTTAGAGCATTACCAGCTTGATGCTCATAGCGGTCAGGAATGTAAAATAAAGCAAAAGAAGATGATTTATCAGTAAAATAACCTAAGCGACGTTCCAAGTAAGAATTATAATCTTTTTGAAAAGGTGAAAATGGAGTTACTAAAGGAGACTTCTGTAACGATAAAGCTATTACATCTTTACAGCCAGACTCATAAAGACAATCCAAAACGTCACTTTCAGGTACTGATTTATCAACATACAGAACCTTATAATCATTCCATATTCTAGAAACCGGGATTGACCTAAAAATAAAAAGACATAAAACACATACTAAAATCAGAATAAGAAGAGAGACATATTTTACAGGAAAAGAAAATTCAACAGCCTTCATTAGTTAAGCACACAGAATGCAAGACCAATAAAAAAGCCTAACAGACAGCCAATTACAACCTCTGCTGGAGTATGTCCCTGCACTTCCTTTATAGGTTTAAACTCTAAAATTCCTTTTTCCGCAAGAGTTCTACCAATACCATTCAAAATCCTAGCTTGAATGCCATTAGCACGTCGTACACCCACTGCATCACGAATTGTCACAAGAAAAAAGCCAAGAGAAAGGATGAAAACATCACTTGATACACCAGAACGATAGCCTATATTAGTACAGAGAGTTGCAACTAAGGCAGAATGACTAGAAGGCATACTGCCAGTCCTCCATAACATAAGTTCAAACAGCTCAGAAACGCTGTGAACCTTACCAGAGAACAGTTTTACAAGAGTTTTTATAAGCTGAGCACAAAGCCAACTAAAAATGCAAGATAATAAAACTGGGTTTGAGAAAAATAATCGTAACTGTTCCCTTGCATTAGCCATGTTTTTATTTTACTATAATGTAAAGTTTTGTCTAGTAGCAAACAATTTTTTTTGGGATTATTCTTAAACTATGGATTTTACAGATTATATAGCTGGAACAAACGACAGTGGTAGACGACTCGACAAGATTTTAAAGCACATATTTCAAGACAACCATAATACAAATATATATGCAGCCCTGAGAAAAAAGCTTATCAAAGTAAATGGGGCAAAAACAGCCGCTGAATATCAAGTAAATAAAGGCGATGTAATATCAATTGCAACCATTCTTATTGGGCAGAATAAAACATTTAACAATGAAAAAACTGAAACAAAAATTGCAAACAATCAACATCACTTACAGATAATATTAAAAAACGAACATATTCTTATCATAAATAAACCCTATGGCATTAACGTACATTCATCAAACTCAAAAGAAAATGATATAGCTTCTATTGTTGCAAATCAATATAAAGATACCTCTTCAATAGCTTTTACACCAGCACCACTTCATCGTCTTGATAAGTACACAACAGGTGCTTTGGCAATATCTTTAAGCCATGAAGGTGCCGTATGGTTTTCGTCTGCAATATCAACTCATGCAATAAAAAAAACTTACATAGG
>CACXDK010000037.1 GCA_902766345.1 uncultured Spirochaetaceae bacterium
GGAATGGTAAATTCAGCGGGGATATTTGTCATCATATTGGCAAACTTAGTAACAAAATCATCATCTTCTTTAACAGGATATATTTTTATGACCTCTGCAATATAGTTAGGCTTAAAAGAGTTAATTTCATTCAAGACAGACTGCATTACAGCTTCATTTTTTAAGCCGCTGAGCTTTTTTGCAGAAGAGCAAGTGCGGACAACCATTGCTCCTGCTATAAGGCTTGCCTTGTCGTCTAAAGACAGATTTGAATTAAAATGAGTTTCAAGGCTGTCTGCAGCAAGAAATGGTAGCGTCAAAAATACAAGCAATCCGATCATAAAAACTTTTTTCAAAAACATATCGTTTAAGTTTAACGCAAAACAAACTCTTTTGCAAACAAAACTCGTGTGACTTTTGAATCAACATCATTATTGAATTTTTTTAAGATTAACAGTATTCTCAATCGGTGGATTTTTATATACCATAAGAAAAAAACTCATTCTATTATCTATTGGAGAAAGATATGAAAAAGTTTATCGTTCCATTCATTATTGCAGTGACAATACTGTTTTCATCATGTTCACAAGAAAACAAAATATCACTAGACTGTTCTTCCGACTGGAAAATCAAAGGCGGAGACTCTATTAATGACTGGGAAAAGCCAGATTTCGATGACAGCCATTGGGAAGATTGCGAGTCCATAACAAATAATGTTTATTTCGCAAAAGACAGCCAGTATCTCTTTATACGCAAAACACTGCAAATTCCTAAAGCTCTCAGTAATAACCAAGTATGGCTTGGAATACACAAAGTAAACGCTGCCGTTGAAGTATATGCAAACGGAGTTTACATAGGAACAGTCGGAAGATTCAAACCTAACATCTGCATACGTACAGAACGCCTTACAGAAATGCTCATTCCGCAAAACTGTATTGCAGACAATCAGGTATGCATTGCATTTAAAGTTCAGGGAGTAACTGAAAACTTCAAATTTTCAGAACTTACATTAGACAATGCCGCAGAAGCATATTTTGAAACACACATCCATGAACTTTTTACTGAAAGAATCTTTATTATCATGACAATAATCTGTCTGTTCCTCATGGCATATTCAATATTATTGTTTTTAGGCAATACAAAAGATTTTACATATCTCTTTTTTGCCCTAACACTGTTTTTCATAAGCTTCTACTTCTATGATCTGGGTGCAGAAAATATATTTATTCCATACAGCCTGCATCGTGTACTTGCAAGAGCCAGTCTTCCTGTCAGCATGAGTTTTATGACACTATTCTTAAACAGCTTCTTCCGTGGCAGAAAAGTAAAGCTCATGCTCATAGTAGCACTCATTTTCGATGTGTTTACATACGGAATATATTTGGCAAGCATAAAAAGCAACGACATGCAGAACCTTTTGTTCCTGCTTTTCCTGCTTCCGCTTGTCGGCGTAATCATTTACGGCTTTACAATTTCTGCCGAAGCTTTCCGGCAGAAAAAAGATTATGCCCTGTACATTCTTATAGGACTCACAATAGCAAGCGTACTTTCGCTGTATGACGTAATATATTCTTTCACAGGAAAAATGCCGTTCATGTGGTTGCAGGGCATTGCATTCTTTATTCTGAACCTTTCAATTTTCCTTACTTTAAGCATTCACAGCTCAAACGACCAGAAAAAAGTTGTAATACTGGCTAAAAAAACTGCAACACAGCACAGCCGTCTTACAGAAATTTTCGACACAGCAAAGCAGATGGCAAAAGAAACCACTCAGATTGCAAATGAACTTGAACGTTCTGTAGAAGGTGTTACAGAAGCAGCATTGCAGTCTCGGGAAAAAGTAGAAATCATTAATGAAGCCCTAAAAGAGCAGTCAAGAATACGCGAAGAAACCGCAACAGCAGTAAAAGCCCTTACAGACTTCCTTTGCCGCATGAAAAACGAATTTGACATTTCCTCTGCAAGCATTGAAAAATCGGCACAGGGAACAAAACAGGTTATGGACGGCATTGAAACAGTCGGCGAAGGCATTTCAAATGCAGCAGAATTTACAAACTCTTTAAGTTCCATGACAAACATTGGAAATCAGGACATGAAAAAGCTTTTCGAACTTATGAAAAGCATACAGAACTCATCAAATGAGATTCTTTCTGTTGTTACAACGCTTGACGATTTTGCCCAGCAGACCGACTTGCTTTCAATGAATGCATCCATTGAAGCGGCACATTCTGGAGAAGCGGGAAAAGGTTTTGCGGTTATTGCACACGAAATCAAAAGCCTTGCAGCAAAGAGTGCCAGCTGGTCTGCAAAAATTGGGGAAATCATTACATCCGTTATTCATGCTATCGATGGAGGTGTAACCCTTACAGACAAAGTAAATTCTACACTGGACAAGATAAAAAATGGAGCAACGGAAAGTGCGGAAAAAGTTTCCATTGCAGCAGAAGGCATGAAAGAACAGCGTAGAGCAGGTAAAGCCGTTTCGGAAGAATCAGAAGCACTTTCCATGTCTGCCATACGCATGAAAAACGAAGTTGCTACTCAAAGTTCCTTTGCATCACAGGTTATGGGCAACATGGAAGAGCTGTTCCGTGCATCAGAAGCTGTAAATGAAGCTAGCTCAAACATTTCTACACATACAGAAACACTTACACATACAGTTCAATCTCTGGAAGCATTGGCACAAAGAATACAAGATTCAGCTAAAAAGCTGGAAGAATTAATGACACAATAATATAGAATAAAGGACATAAAAAAAGCTTTCTGTTTAATAAAACAGAAAGCTTTTTTTTGCCAGGAACCGGAATCGAACCGGCACGACGGTATTAGCTGTCGAGGGATTTTAAGTCCCTTGTGTCTACCAATTCCACCATCCTGGCTTATGTGCAACTATATTATACTATTTTAATTTTTTTTGCAACAGGAAATTAAACCAACTATCTTATGTGACTGTATAAATCAGCCATCTGATCACGCCATTCAGGCTTTTTGTCTTTATCTTCCCAATCAATTATCTTTTTTATTGTAAAATGCTTCATATCATGAGGATTTGCAAAATAAAGAATGCCAAAACGTCCCTGACCAATATATGTAATGCGTTCACCTTCTGACAGCTTTTCCTGTTCAGAAAGAATGCCCACTGCACAGTCAAAATGAATAGGCTTTCCGCTCTTTTTATTTTCTACAGCAGTAGCTAAATCGGCTATAGGAAGACCGCAGTACTCGCACACAGGTCGATTTGAAGTTTTGAAAGCAGAAATAGCTTCCTCATCAGCACGAATCTGCTCAGGAGAAACTGCATACACAGAAACAGATTTTTTATTTCCTTGATTTCTACTGTCATTCCCGCGTTTTCCATTATTGCGGGAAGACTCATTTGAAAAATTATTTTTCCAATTATTGCCGTTTCTTTTTCTTGAACGTCTATCTCTACTCATACAATATAAGTATATTCAAATAAAAACAAATTTTCTACCTGTTTACAGAAAATATATTTTTATCGCAGGACATACGTTTTCTCCGCAAAAGTTTGACTTTCTGCTATATGGCGGCTAATAACAGAGGCAATACGCTCTACAGCGTTATCTACATAATCCTTATCATTAATCTTTTCCTGTAGCTCCTTGATGCGCGGCGGAACGATTTTATGAGGATCAATAATTTTTTTTATCGGCATATTTTTTCTTACTCCGAAAAAGCATTAATTATATGATATACAGGTTCAAGTCCCGCGACATCCAAAGCTAGAACATCAAACCTAATGTACTGGTAATTATATTGTCGATGGTTTTGCAGATAATATTTAGCTGTTTTAATTATCTTTTGTTGCTTTCTTATTCCTAATTCAGAAGAAAGGGTATCGATGTCTCCGTGAGGTAAAGACTTCACTTCAACAAAAATGAGGTAATCATCTTTTTGAGCTATTATATCAATTTCGCCACTACGAATGCGGAAATTCCTGTCAACAATAGTATATCCATGCTCGGTAAGATAGCTTGCAGCCCTGTCTTCGCCCATTACCCCTTTTTCATGCGTGGACAAAGATTTTTCAGTCATCTTCTGTTATACCAAAGAAAGAAGCGTCAACATCTTCCATCTGAGCAGAAACATCCTCAGCTTTTGCCTTTTCATCTGCAATAGATGCAACTTCTTTCTCCGAAAGAATATAGCCGTCTGTTAAAAGGAATGGAATTTCCCAGCGAGAAATAGCATTGAGGTGATACTTTTTTACAGGATTTTTAGCAGAAAGAAACATATTTTCCCCGTCATCAAAATAAACGGGAGCACTAAAACATACACCTAATTGAATTGAAGAACATTCTATTTTTCTTTTTGCAGAAGTTTGAGTCATACTATTCAGTATATCACATCATTTATTTTTGTCAAAAAAAAGCCCTTCATCAAATGATGAAGGGCTTCATAAAGAATCAGAAATTATTTCTTTTTCTTAGCATCTTTGTTTGCACTTGCTGATGCATTTGCAGCCTTCAACTCAGCCTTGAGCTTAGCTTCTTCTGCATCTGCAGCCTGATATGCTGCACGGTTAGCTGCAAACTGAGCCTGAGCCTTAGGTCCAATAAGCTCCTTAATCTTAGCAGCCTTACCAATCTTGTCACGTACATAGTAAATCTTTGCACGGCGTACTTTACCTGGGCGAACAAGTTCAACCTTGATTACACGTGGGCTGTGGAGTGGGAAAACACGCTCTACACCAACACCGTAGCTTTCCTTGCGTACTGTGAAAGTCTTGCGTACACCTGTATTCTTAAAGCAGAGTACAAGACCCTCAAAAATCTGAATACGCTTTGTCTTTCCTTCAACAATCTCAAAGTGAACTTTTACAGTATCACCAACTTTGAAGTTTTCAGCATTTGCCTTCTTCTGTCTTTCTTCAATGGTATTGATAATATCCATTTTAATTCTCCTGTTCAGTGCCTTCTGCTTCAGCCTTTTTTCGTTTCAGTCTTTCCTGCACGGACCTAAGCATTCGGCTTTGCTTGCGGTCATTTTTATATGTAACGAATTCCGCAAGTTCTTCGATCATTTTTTCTGCTTCGTCAGAAAGAGTACCCGTCATTCTTGCATTCTGAATAAGATCAGGTCTATTTTTCAGAGTTTTCTGCAGGCTCTTTCTAAGTCGCCACTTTCGGATTTCTTCATGATTCCCATTAGTAAGAACTTCTGGTACTTTCATGCCCTTGTATACACTTGGCCTTGTATACTGGGGATATTCCAAAAGGCTGCCCGAAAAGCTTTCTTCGTCTAAAGATTCCTGTGTTATTACATCCTCAACAAGACGATAAACAGCATCAATAATAACCGTTGCTGCCACTTCACCGCTGGACATAACATAATCTCCAATAGAGATTTCTTCATCCACATAGTAATCAATTATCCGCTGGTCAATACCTTCATATCTTCCGCAGATTAAGACAATTTCTTCTTTCGTGCTTAACTGCCGTGCCTTCTTCTGTGAAAACTGCTTACCGCTAGGCGTAACATAAATAACATGCTTCGTCTTTTTGTAAGCTTCTACACTATCCAAAGCCCGACCTAAAGGTTCAGGAAGTAACAACTGCCCTGCACCTCCGCCATAAGGAGCGTCATCACAAGTTTTGTGTCTATCAAAGGCAAAATCCCTGATATTCACTAAATCGTAGGCAATAATTCCCCGTTCAACCGCTTTTGCCATGATCGAATTTTCAAAAAAAGCACGCGGAATATCAGGAAACAAGGTCAGCACAGTAAATTTCATGGAATTACTCCAGAATCCAGAGGTGCATCAGCTGCATCTTCTTATTCTGAACGTCAATACCTGCCTTATTTATAAAATTATCTACAAAAGGCACATATACAGTACGGATTGCTCCGTTCTTTGTAAACTTGACGTCATCACTAATAAGAGTACAACTCTCGGACAGCAAAATCTCAACGAGATAACCTGATCCGCCTTCCTTTACGTCTGTGACAATTCCAACGGTATTCTCCGTTGTCGCCTCTTCATACCATACTGAGCACCCTTTCAAGTCCTCAATATACCACTCACCTTCCTGCAACTGGTGGGCGTATTTTCGGGGAACTACGATTTGCCACCTGTTATACTGAGCAGCAGCCTCAGGTGTGCTTATTCCCTCTAATTTCATGTACAGTGTACTGCTGGCTTCCTGAGTGTATTCAACCCTAAAAAGTTTTGATTCAGTACCATCTGTCAAGGTTACTTCTTCCATATCCGCAAAATGCGCATACTCGCCGGAAGTACTTTCAACTTTAAACTCGCCCGTAATACCATGAGTACCACGAACAATTCCAACGACAAACTGTTCTACCATCAACGATGCCATCAGTCCAGAATTTCAAGGCTGTAACGCTTACCATCTTTGCTGGCATACGCGCTCAAAACAGTACGCAGAGCTTTTGCAATACGACCGTACTTGCCAATTACTTTACCAATATCACCCTGGGATACGCTTAACTGAAGAACAGATCCGCGTTCACCTTCGGCTTCCGTCACAGAGACTGCATCGGGATCATCGACCAATGATTTTGCGATATATTCAATCAGGTCTTTTTCCATTCCCTATTGCTCCCCCTGAAACTTATTTGGCAAGAGATTTTCCAGTTACTGAAAGACCCTTTGAATTAAAGATTTTCTTTACAATGTCAGTTGGCTGTGCACCAACGCTAAGCCAGTACTTTGCACGCTCTTCGTTGAAGCATACCTGGCTACCTTCTGCTGCGATTGGGTGATACTGTCCAATTTCTTCAACTGTAACACCATCACGAGGCTTACGAGCATCCTGAATAACAATACGATAATCAGGGCGCTTCTTAGTACCAAACTTCTTAAGTCTGATTTTTACCACTTGATTGTCCTCCGTAGGCTGAATTTGTCAGCCTAAAAGTATTATGCCATCTAGTTCTAGGCAACGCTTAGAATTATCCCTAGTCTAGCATGAGCAATTATGATATTGTAAAATATAGATTTAGTCAATGTAGAAATGGAGTTTTTGCCGCATTAAGAGCGACAAAACTCCATTTTTAATTTTCAAGAAAGCGGCGAAGGAAGGCTTTTGTGCGTTCTTCTTTTGGGGAATTAATTACATCAGAAGGATTACCCTGCTCTACAATTACACCGCCATCCATAAACAGAATGCTATCGCTGGTATCGCGTGCAAAAGACATTTCATGAGTAACAACAACCATTGTCATCTTTTCTTTTGCCAAGTCTCTTATAACAGCAAGAATTTCCCCCGTCAATTCAGGGTCAAGGGCAGAAGTCGGCTCATCAAAAAACAGCACCTGAGGATGAAGAGCCAAAGCACGGGCAATACTTACACGCTGCTGCTGGCCACCAGAAAGCTGACAAGGATAACTGTCAGCCTTAGACTCCAGTCCCATCTTTTTAAGAAGCTCCATTGCAACAGCAACAGATTCCTCTTCATTCTTACCAAGAACAATTTTCTGAGCCTCAGTAATATTTCTTAGAACAGAAAAATGCGGAAACAAGTTAAAGTTCTGGAACACAAGCCCAACATCAAGACCAATGCTTCTGAGAGTGTTTTTATCAGAATAAACGCCTTCACTGACCATGCTCTTTCCACAAATTGAAACAGAACCGCCAGAAACCGTCTCTAACTGACAGATGCATCGCAACAGAGTAGACTTTCCGCTACCGCTAGGACCAATAATGCCAAGAACTTCACCTTTGTGAACAGAAAAAGAAATGTTTTTAATTACTTCAAGGGTGCCAAATCTTTTACTCAGATTTTCAACACGTATTATATCATTTGTAGTAGTCAAGTTTTTTCTCCGCAACATCAAAGAACTTTGAGACACCCCAGTTCATTATAAAATAGAAAAGACCGGCAAGAAAAAGCGGTGTAACACTTACAAGACGTCCACTCTGCGTCTGTGCAACATGAAACAATTCTGCAACGCCCAAAACCTGAACCAAAGCAGTATCCTTTACAAGAGTAATAACTTCATTACCCATTGCAGGAAGAATACGCTTTACAACCTGAGGCATTATTATACGCAAGAATGTCTGAACTTTAGTAAAGCCCAAAACCTTAGCAGCCTCATATTGCCCCACAGGGATAGACTGAATGCCGCCACGATATATTTCCGCAAAATATGCAGCATAATTAATAACCATGGCAACAATTGCAGCAGTAAAACGCCCCAAACCCCATTTAAACAGAGTTGGAGGCGCAAAATAAACAAATATAAGCTGAAGCATAAGCGGAGTGCCGCGAATTATAAGAAGAAACACATCCACAACTTTCGCAATAATCTTTACTTTGGACATTCGTCCAAGCATAATTACAAGTGCCAGTGGAACAGAAAACAGCAGAGTAAGGGCAAACACTTCAAGTGTTACGCCAGTACTCCTAAGCATTGCGACAATCAGCTTGCCCACAGTTATCTACCTATTACAGACATATTTTTACCGAACCATTTACTTGAAATTGCAGCAACGGTTCCGTCTTTTTCCATTTCTTCAAGAATCAACTGAACTCTATCACGAAGTTCAACATCATCCTTGCGGAATGCAATGCCGTACTCTTCATTTGCAAGACCTTCTAAAAGAACTATATAATCACGACCAGTCTGCTTTATGCTGTAATTTGCAACAACCAAATCCATTACAACACCGTCAACATTCTTTATTTCAAGATCGTTAAGAGCTGTAATGTTATCCTTAAACTCAACAATAGATTTCAAAGATTTTTTGAAATCTTCATTTTCATTAAGAGCATCTTCTGCAGAAGAACCAGACTGAACACCAATAACCTTTCCTGCAAGACCAGACAGAGTCTTTATGCCGCTATCTGCACGAACAACAACAACCTGAGCATTATCAAGATAAGGCTTTGTAAAAGCCATTGCTTCCTGACGTTCCTTAGTCATTGTAAAACCATTCCAAATACAGTCAATTTTCTTTGTGTTAAGTTCCTGCTCTTTTGCAGCCCAGTCTATAGGCTGGCAGACAAGTTCCTTGTTCATACGTTTTGCAACTTCTTTTGCAAGATCAATATCATAACCTACAATATTATTGTTTTCATCTCTGAATCCCAAAGGAGGGAAAGAATCGTCAAGACCAAGAACAAAAGTATTCTTTTCTTCAACCTTTTTCTTTGAACAAGAAACAAAACCTGTTGCAACAACAACAGCAGCAGCAACTACAGCAACAAAACTTCTAGCTTTCATAATATTTTACTCCTAATTTTTTTGCCCGTAAGATTTATTTTCAGAACAAAAATCTTTCAGTTTTTTTATCTGCACAGCCGTACACTCAGGAGAAGGACCTCCTGTTGTCTTACGGTTTTCCATACATGCAGCAGGGGTTATCTTTTCATATATATCATTGTCAATCAATGGAGAACATTCTTTCAGCACATCAATTTTCAAATCTTCTATTCTAGACAATCCCGCATCTATAGCACGGCGCACAGCAGAAGCCGCCACACCATGAGCTGTTCTAAAAGGCATGCCCTTGCGTACCAGATATTCAGCAACATCTGTAGCATTTGCAAAACCACCTTCACAGCTTTCTGCCATTGCCTTTGTGTTCCACTTTGCAGAAGAAATCATTGCAGTAAAAACTTTTAGGTTTGCTTCTACAGTATCAAGTGCATCAAACAAAGGCTCTTTATCTTCCTGCATGTCACGGTCATAAGCCAAAGGCAACCCCTTTACCATTGTAAGAAGATTTATTAAATCGCCATACACCTTACCAGTGCGTCCGCGAATAAGCTCTGCAAAATCAGGGTTCTTCTTTTGAGGCATAATAGAACTGCCTGTAGACCATTTTTCACTCAAATCAATAAAGTGAAACTCTGTGGTAGACCACAATACAATTTCTTCACACATGCGGCTAAGGTGAGCCTGAAGCATTGCAAAGTCAGAAGTAAATTCAATGCAGTAATCCCTGTCAGAAACACTGTCTAAAGAATTATCAGTTACACCAGCAAAACCAAGTGCCTGAGCAACAGCTTCCCTGTTCAAAGGCAAAGTACTGCCCTGCAAAGCACCGCTTCCCAACGGCGACTTACTTATGCGGTTCAAAGAACCGCTAAGTCTGCTCCAGTCACGTTCCAGCATAAAAGCCCATGCAAGCAAATGCTGTGCAAGAGTGCCAGGCTGAGCATGCTGCATGTGGGTATAGCCAGTAAGCAAAGTATGTGTATGCTTTTCGGCAATAGCAACAAGAGCTTCTATTAATGTAATGATTTCGTCCTGTAAAAGAGGAATAACACGACGCAAATAAAGACGTTCATCCAAAGCAATCTGATCATTGCGGCTACGTCCTGTGTGAAGCTTTTTACCAGCTTCGCCTATGCGGTCAGTAAGAGTTGCCTCAATAAAAGAATGAATGTCTTCCGCACTGTAATCAATGGAAATGCTTCCATTTTCAAGATCTTTTTCTATCTGTTTAAGGCCACAAACAATCTGTTCTGCCTCATCCTTACTTATAATTCCCTGTTCGCCCAGCATACTGGCATGGGCTATTGAACCGTGAATATCATCCAGAGCCATGCGTTCATCAACATAAATTGATGTCTCAAACTCAACAGCAGCGGCATCAGGACCTTCCGCAAAGCGTCCGCTCCACAATGCCTTGTGATTATCGCCAGTAAGAGCACCATGCTCTGTAGACTGTTTTTCCATAATTAAGAATTTTCCTTCATCCAGCGTTCAATGCCTTTTTTAACATCAGCATCTATATCATGTTCAATGCGGCAGGCATTTTCTTCTGCCTGCTCGGCACTTATTCCTGCAATCTTCTGTAAAAAGTTAGTAAGCAGAACATGACGGCTATAAATTTCATTAGCCTTAGATTTTCCTTTTGCAGTAAGCTGTAAAAAGCTAGTCTCACCAACAGTGACATATCCTGTTTCTTCAAGAACGGACATAGCCCTACTTACACTAGGTTTTGAAACATTAAGATGCTTTGCAACATCAACAGCACGAGCTGCTCCGTTTTTTTTCTGCAACATAAGAATAGCTTCAAGGTAATCTTCACCAGACTCATGAATATCTGTAGCCATCACACACTCCCGTTAAATAATAATAAAACAAGTATACCCCTTTTTATGTAAAAAAGAAAGCATAAACTCTAATTATAACAGGTTAGCTTTGAATTTCTTTGCTTACGCTCATTATCTGATTGTAAATAGCTTTTCCACCAGGAACCATAGGAAGAACCATTTCATCAATATCAACCTTAGCGTCAATAACAGCTGGCTTGCCGCTCTTAAATGCAGCATCAAAAACCTTTGCAAACTCATCTGCATTACCAGCTCTGTAGCCGTCAATGCCATAAGCTTCTGCAAGTTTTACCCAGTCTGGACCAAAGTCAAGTGTTGTCTGACTGTAGCGTTTACCGTAGAACAGCTTTTGCCACATGCGGACATTACCCAAAGTACCGTTATTTACTACAACTATTATAATAGGAAGATTATAATGCTGAATTGTTGCAAGCTCATTACAGTTCATGCGGAAAGAACCATCTCCTGCAATATGAATTACACGAGATTTTGGATTTGCAAACTGAATGCCCATTGCAGCACCTGTTCCAAAGCCCATTGTTCCAAGACCGCCAGATGTAATGAAGGTGCGAGGCTTTGCAAACGGGTAGAACTGAGCCACCCACATCTGATGCTGTCCTACTTCTGTAGTAATGAATGCATCATCCCCTGCAACCTTATGAATATATTCACATATAAACTTAGGATTAATAGAATCCTTTGGCTTTACATCATAACATTCAGGATACTCTTTTTTCCAAGCCTGAACCTGATTTACCCAGTCAGTACGCTTTTTGTTTTCAACCAATGGCAAAAGCTTCTGCAGGATACACTTTACATCACCAACCAAAGAACCTGCAGTAGGAATGTTCTTGTTAATTTCCGCAGGGTCAATGTCTATGTGGAACACCTTGCTGTTAGCAGCAAATTTTGAAGCATCCGAAATTACACGGTCGCTGAAACGTGAGCCAAGAGCAATAACAAGGTCACTTTCTGTAATGGCCATGTTACTTGCTTTAGTACCGTGCATTCCAACCATCCAAGTACACAAAGGATGATTTGCAGGGAATGCATCGCGAGCCATAAGGCTTTCAGAAACCGGAATGTCTGCCTTTTCTGCAAATTCCAAAAGTTCCTTGCTTGCATTACTCATGTTTATGCCGCCACCAGCATAAATTACAGGACGTTCAGAACTGTTGATGATTGCAGCTGCGGCCTTAAGGTCTTCATCTGTAAATTTATTGTAAGATTCACGGGTTTCTACAGCTACAGGCTTTGGTTCAAATTCAACCTCGGCAGCAGTAACTTCTTTTGGAATGTCAATAAGTACAGGACCTGGGCGTCCGCTTTTTGCAATCAAGAAAGCTTCGCGGATTGTATCTGCCAGATCCTTTACATCGTGTACCATGAAGTTGTGCTTTGTAATTGGCATGGTAACACCAGTAATATCAATTTCCTGAAAAGAATCGCGTCCAATGAGAGATGTAGGAACATTGCAGGTAATTGCAACAATTGGACTTGAATCCATGTAAGCTGTAGCAATTCCAGTAACAAGGTTTGTTGCTCCAGGGCCACTTGTTGCAAAAACAACGCCAACTTTTCCAGTTGAGCGTGCATATCCGTCAGCAGCATGGGATGCTCCCTGCTCGTGTGCGGTCAAAATGTGTTTAATGCGGTCAGAATTCTTGTAAAGCTCATCATAAACATTAAGAATTGCTCCTCCAGGGTATCCAAAAATTGTATCAACGCCCTGCTCAACAAGACACTCAACAACAACACGAGAACCAGATATTTTCATAACAATTTCCTTCCATTAATATAAATTGTATTATGCTGTGAATGTACTAATACTACAATGTTTTAAGTATATATGCAATAAGCGAGAAAATGATGTTAAAAAGTTAAAAATTCCATGCCTAAAACTGCAAATTTGATTTTGATTGAACTAATACATTAAGTGTAATATAATTTACTCTAGAGTAAATTAATCTGGAGTAAATTATAATGCAGACAGAAGAACTTTTCATCGGAAGAACAAAAGAACTTGATTTTTTGAATGAGCTTTATAAATCCCCAAAATTTGAAATGTTGATTATGCATGGAAGACGCAGAGTTGGTAAATCCTATTTACTCAGTCATTTTGCAAGGCTTCATCAAAATAATGCTGTCTATTTCACTGGCGATAAATCCTCGGAAAAAATAAATGTACAAAATTTCTGTGAGGAACTAAACAAGGTTCTAAATGCAGGAGATTTTTTAAATTCCTTTGAAAGATGGACTGATGTTTACTCTTTTATAAAGAATAGAGACTTTACAGAAAGACTTATCATAATAATCGATGAATTTACTTATCTTTACAATTCAAATCCAGCTTATGACTCTGGCTTGCAGATTGCAATAGACACAATCCTTAAAAATAAAAACATATTTTTAATTCTTTGCGGTTCTGAAGTTTCTGTAATTGAAGAGATAATTGACAATTCTTCAAAACCTCTTTACGGACGTAAAACGGCGGAACTGAAGCTCCTTCCTTTTACTTATAAAGAAGCAAGGGAATTTTTTCCGAATTACAATGACGAGCAGTCTGTAACAGCATACTCAATACTTGGAGGAATTCCTTTTTATCTGTCACTTTTTAATGATACCCGTTCAATAAAAGAAAATATAATTAAAAACTGTCTTTCTACGACAGGGGTACTTTTCAATGAAATTGAGACGCTCTTAAGAATGGAACTGAAAGAGACTTACTTTTATAAAAGCATAATGCTTGCAATTAATGCAGGAGCTTCAACCTTCAATAC
>CACXDK010000038.1 GCA_902766345.1 uncultured Spirochaetaceae bacterium
AAACTTCTTATGGTCTCGGCATTGCAGCAGAGAACCTTCAGAGTGCAGAATCTATAATCCGCGATACTGATATGGCTTCAGAGATGGTTGAGTACACAAAGAACTCAATTCTTACACAGTCTGGTGTTGCAATGCTTGCACAGGCAAATAACCAGTCTGAAAGCGTACTGGCACTGCTCAGATAACGATCAAAAGAAAATAAGTGGTTTAATTGAGAAATTTCTGGATGTCATTTTTTGTTAGACCACTTTGAAAAGCCTGGGAGGGGTGCGCCACCTTCCCTCTCTTTTCGTTTTCAGGAGGAAGCGTCCATGAGTACAGTTAGTATGACTGGGCAAATAACAGCCAAGGATGGCTCAAAAAGCGTTACTGCAGGGAAACCTAAGCGGGCACCAACCGCTGAGTCAGTCCGCCCAGCTGATCTCTTTCCTAACAGTGCTGCCGAAGTAGTAGAGAATATTGCTCAATCAATAGCAATTGAAAAGAGCAATATTGAGAACGTTAAGAAAATTACAGATATTATTAATGGTCGAACATTGCAATTTTCTGTAAATAAGGAACTTGGAAAAGTTATTATTGAGGTTGTAGATCCAACTACAAACAAGGTAATACGAGAGATTCCATCTGAAGAAATGCAAAGGCTTCAGGCTAACTTAAAGCATACCATGGGGCTGGTATTCGATGAGACTGTTTAATAAGCAAACTACGCTGTTACTTTAACAGCGTAGTTGTGTTTTTAAATATAAAACATCATAAGATGTTCTATCTTATTTTGGCGGCGGGATAATGGCAGACGGATTAAGCATACCTGGAGTTACTGATAAATACAAAACCAATGATCTCGTAAATTCTCTTATGGAGGTTGAAAGAAAGCCTTTACGAAGAGAAGAAGCCCAATTAGAAAAGTATCAGACACAGCAGAATGCCTGGAGAGACGTTAATCAGAAAATTTCAACTCTGAAAGAAAACTCAAAAAAGCTTTATTCTTTTCAAAATCCATTCAACAGTAAACTGACAGAATCTTCAAATGAAGATGCCCTCACAGCTGATGCAGACCGTTCTGCAGAGTCAGGTTCATTTAAAATAACAGTATTAAAAGAAGCTACGGCTGATCGCTTTTTAAGCGGAAACATAGATAAAAACATGAAGATTGAAGCCGGCAAATATGTATATGGTGTCGGTGATAAAAAAGTTGAGTTAAACTGGAAAGGCGGTAAAATATCTGATTTTGTACAGGCAATAAACCGTCGCGGAACAAATATTCTAAAAGCAAGTCTTATCGGTGTTACATCTAATAAAAAATCGCTTCTCATAGAGGGTTTAGTTACAGGCACTGATAATAAACTTATTTTTGAAGAAAAGGCATTGGAACTTGCCAAAAACATAGATATGGTAAGTGATGCACCTGTAGAAACAGAAGCATTATTTACTGCACTTGATAACATTTCTGTACCAGCTTCAAATGAAGAAGGCTTACAGAAAAATATGCCTCAGTTGTCAAAAAGCAATGTAAAACTGGAAAACAACCTGATTACTGTTCCTGCAAGGAACGCTATTGAAATTCCAATTCCAGAAGATTTGAATGAAGACGGACATCAGGTTTTAGAATTTTCATTTAAAGTTGCACAAACAGAGGATATTACAACCAAAATAAAAGATGTTGCAAAAGAGCCTTCTCTGCCCTCTCCTGGATATGTAGAATTTCAGGGACTTGTCATTACAAATGAACAGAGCGAGACTGCCCTTGAATCTCAGGAAGTTGAACTGGACGAACCACTTGTTCCTATTGATGATTCAAATTATATTGCAATCAAAAATAAAGATGGATCTGAAATTCCACTGGATATAAGTGCATATACGCCTGATGAAAATGGAAATGTTCACATTTCAATTTCATTAAAAGATTATCCAGATGCAGAAAGCCTTATTGTACGTAACAGCAGCACAGGAAAAGAACTTACCTTTTCTGTACCGCAGTCACGCGATTCATCAAAAAATCAGGGCTTTACACCAAACCATGCAATTACTACAGCGGAAGATGCTGCTTTCAAATATGAAGGAATTACACTCCACCGCCCTTCAAACGATGTTGATGATGTTATTCCAAATGTAACTCTGCATCTTCATTCTGCAACAGAAAAGCCTGTTACTATTAAAATTAATCCAGATAAAGACAGCGCAAAAGAAGCTCTTATTACTTTTGTAGGTACATATAATCAGGTATTGGCAGAAATAAATATTTTGACATCAAATAAGCCTGAAATAATTGCAGAGCTTGATTATCTGACACCAGAAGAGCGTGAAGCAGCAGAAAAGAAGCTGGGAATGTTCCAAGGCGACTTTACGCTGACCAACGGTAAAGCTTCAATGCAGAGAACTGTTGCAAGCAAATATAATACTACTGAAAATGCAGAAATAACTATGCTGAATCAGATTGGAATTTCAACAAATGCAAGTTCCAAAGGGGCTGGTTATAATGCATCTCAGATGAGGGGATACCTTGAGATAGACGAAAAGCAGCTGGATGCCGCTTTGGAGTCTAATCTTGAAGATATAAAAAATCTGTTTGGCTATGATAGTGACGGAGATCATATTATAGACAGCGGTTTAGGTTATCTTCTGGACAAGCAGACAAATTCTTGGACTCAGGCAGGAGGTCTTATTTCAACAAAGATTTCCATGCTTGAGAATCAGATTAAGAATTCCAACTCAAAAATTGCTACTTTGCAGGCTCAGCTGGATGAAAAAGAGCTTGAGCTTAAAAATAAGTATGCAAACATGGAAGGAACTCTGAACAGTCTTGAAAGTCAGAAGAATTCGCTTAATAATTTTGCAAATCAAAATCAAAATAAATAGAAATAAACGAGGGATTATTGATGAAAGTTTCAGTTAACGGACAGGCTATAGACATAACACTTGAAAATGAAAAGACTGTCGGTGACATATTAAAATCGTTTGAGAGTGAAATGGAAAAAAATGATGCAACGACTGTCAAGATTGTTCTTGACGGCAAGGAAATTGCATCAAATGAATTTGAATCAATCTTGGGAAAAGAACTTACAGATGCTACAACAATAGATTTTGGTGTTGTATCTAAGATGGAAATCATTTCTTCACTTCATGTTATTTCTGATGAATTAGCAGCACTGGCAGAAAAGCTTGTAAACATTCCAGTTTTATTGCAGAGTGGTAAAGATAAGGTTGCAGCCGAAATTATTGAAGAACTTGCAACTACTTGTAATAATTTCTGTCATACAGGAACAATGGCTATGCTATTCCCTGATGTATATGATAAACTGGTAATTAATGGTGCTAAGTTAGACGATTTCTTTAAGGAACTGTTGCCTATTCTTGGTGACTTTGAAGCAGCATTAAAAGATAAGGACACTGTAACATTGGGAGACCTTTCAGAATATGAAATGGTTCCTAGATTGCAGAGTATCGTAGATGCTATAAAGGCTATATAAGTAGGAGGCTGTATATGAATAATGGAAGTCTTGTAGACGCACGTCAAAATCCCCTGCTCTATACAATAATTCTAGCCGTTTTAGCAGCATTTGTTGTACTTGTAATTATTGGTCTTATCTTAAAGAAGATCCGTGATTTACATTCTACACCTGCATGGATTGAGTCTCACAAAAATCTTGCAACCACAAGAAAAAACATAGAAAATGTAGCCCGCATTGCAAATATTTCTTTGGAAGAAAAGAAAATTCTTACTCAGATATGTCAGAAATTCAAGCCGACAAATATTGAATATCTTATTAGAGATGAAAAAGCTATTATTGATTTGTTTCATCAGGGATATGATGATTTCAAGGCTAAGAATATCAATCAGGAAACTTTTGCAATGCTGTTTGAATTACTGTACAAGCTGGAAAAAGCTCATGATAATATTACATTTATCAGCACAACAAGAGCTTTGCCAAATGGTCAGGTATTCACTTATATTGACAGCGATAAAAACACATGGAAGCTTACACTTGAACGAAATGAACCACAGGGACTTGTAATTTCAATTCCAAAGGCATTTGCTCAGAGCGATAAAAAACCAGCACAGCTTTCTAAATTCATTTTGACATTCAAGACAGAAGCTGGAACAACTTATACACTTCTGACAAGAGTTGTCCGTTACGAAGAAGAAAAATCTGGTAAGTTTATACTTATTGCTTCTGCAAACAACACGCTTACAGCAATTCAGAGACGAACATCAAAGCGTATCCATGTAGAACGAGACTGTAAATTTTCTGCCGTCAGATATAATGCAAATAAAAAATCTGATAATTACGAAATCCTTCAAAACAAGTTTGATGGAAAGCTGCAGAATATTTCCTCTACAGGATGTAGACTTTCATGCAAAATGCCGATAAAAGAAGGACAGTATCTGAATGTAGAATTTCAGCTAAAAGAAGGTCAGACGGAACAGTCAATCGGATATATTGTAATGACGAAGAAGTCTCCAGATGGAAAACAATACATTCTTCATATAAAATTCATAGACATACAGCTAGATGTTAAAAACAGAATATCAGCATTTGTTTACGGATATGATAAATGACTATTGTTTTAAACACAATTTTATGTTAAGATATTATAATGCAGGTAACTGAACTAAAATCGATCTCAAAGGCAGAAGGATATATTTATTATATAAATAAATATACTGCTACTGCAGTTATTGAGTTTTTATCAAAACAGATTTCTTTTCCTTTTAGTTTCACTATTGAAGTCAGTCCGTTAGGAGTTAAAACACTTACTTTGGCAAATATTCCTCAAGATTTGGAATATCCATTAGTTCCTGTACGAATAGCTTTGAAAGAATATATTTTAAAACTGGAAAACGCAAATCAGTTACCATAATCTAGCATAACAGGTACAGTTTTAAATGATTTTCCACACTCATACTGCAGAAGAAACCATTGCCTTAGGTGAAAAAATAGGCGCTCTATTAAAACCAGGCGATGTAATTGCCATGTCAGGAACACTGGCAGCAGGCAAAACTACAATCACTAAAGGCATTGCAAAAGCACTCGGCATTGCAGACACAATCACAAGTCCTACATTTTGTCTCATAAGTGAATATTATGGTGAAAAAATGCCATTATACCACATGGATGTATATAGACTGGAAGGCGAAGAAGATTTTATAAATCTTGGCGTTGAAGACATGCTTTACGGTCAAGGCGTCTGCATCATTGAATGGAGCGAGAAAGTAAAAAAAGAAATTCCTAAAAAAGCTATACGGCTTACAATAACACCAACAAGCGAAACAGAGAGAGAAATAGTTCTAGAAAACTGGAATAATGGAGATATACAGATATGAATGCATTGGCAATAGACTGTGCAGTATCTAAGATTGCTATCGCAGCTAAAAAAGACACGATGTTAACAAAATTAGTATTAAACATTGGCACAAAGCAGTCCGAAAAACTACTTCCATCCATTGATTTTGTATTGCAGGAACTAGAACTTAAACCTTCTGAACTTGACTATACAACAATAACATCAGGTCCTGGCAGTTTTACAGGTTTAAGACTTGGATTAAGCTCTTTAAAAGCTCTCACCCTTTCTCATAATATTCCTCTGTATGGAATTCCATCTCTTGAAGCATACGCATTACCATACAAAGACTCTCCAGAATCTGTATTGAGCGTAATAGAAGCAAAGGAAGATGAATATTATTATCAATTCTTTTTGAGAGGGAAAAAGCTTTCAGAACCAGAATGTAAAACAATAGAAGAAATCATAAAGCAGATAGATCAAGAATCCTCTGTCCTAGTATGCGGACCAGGAGCAAGTTCTTTTTGTAGCAGAGTAAACGAAATAAGTCAGTTATATTCTGTACATTGCTATGTACCTGAAA
>CACXDK010000039.1 GCA_902766345.1 uncultured Spirochaetaceae bacterium
TTGTTGCTCCTATGGATCAGGTTCTTAAGGTCGGAACCGTTCTTGGTCGCACTTTGCAAGTGTTCGATTATGGTGAAAAAGCTATTGTTCAGAATATGGTCTCTTTGTCAGAGAAGGCTCGTCGTGAAGGTATTCTTGCTTTGGAAGAAGGACTGGAAGACCTTGATGATCCTTTCTTGAAAGAAGGCTTGCGTCTTATGGTTGACGGTAGTGACGGTAATGTTATTAGAGCTATTTTGGAAAGTGAAATGGCAAAGACGGAACAGCGTCACATGACTTATATTAATATTGTTAACCAGTGGGCTGGTTACGGTCCAGGTTTCGGAATGATGGGTACCGTTATTGGTCTTATTGGTATGTTGCGCAACCTTGAAGATAAAAGTTCCCTCGGTCCTAACATGGCTACAGCTTTGATTACTACGCTGTACGGTTCTTGGGTTGCTAACTGGTTGTTCGGTCCTATGGCTCAGAAACTTATAGGTCAAAATTCTGCAGAAATGAATGCAAAGGAAATGGTTATTGAAGGAATCCTTTCTATTCAGCAGGGTGATAACCCTCGTGTTCTTGCTCAGAAACTTCTTACATATCTCGATCCAAAATCACGAAAGGCAATTGAAGGCGAAGTTCTTAAGGACTAAGGTAGGAACGGCAGATGGCAAAAAGAGAAAAAAAAGAACCGGAAAAACCGTCCACTGCGTGGCAGGGTACGTATGGAGACATGATTACGCTCATGCTCTGCTTCTTCGTTGCCCTTTATGATCCTACAGAAACTGATTCAGCTGCACTTGCGGCTCTTTCTGCTTCCCTTCAGAATAATAATACTGGTGGTGGAATCTCTTTAAGTAATGGTCGGCTTGCTGACCTTGGTAATGTTGTCAGTTCTCTTTCTTCTATGGAGCGTGGTAAGTCTCTTGGTCCAACCATGAAAAAAGCCGTAAGTATTTTTGCTCCAGAAGTAAAATCAAATAAAATTACAATCACAAGCGATGAAAGGGGAATCGTAATTTCTCTTGCTTCCGATGCATTCTTTTCACAGGGAAGTGCTGAACTTAATATTGATGAAACAAGAGAGACTCTTATTCGTCTTTCACAGTTCTTTAATGATAGTGCAATGAAAGACCGTAAATTCAGAATAGAAGGTCACACTGATAATACTCCTGTTCCAGAAGATGGTGAATTTAGGAGTAACTGGGAACTTTCTACAACTCGTGCGGCTAATGTTTTGCACTATCTTTCTGATTTTGGTGTTAATGAAAATCAGTTTTCTTTGGCGGGATATGCCAATACGCGTCCTAAGTTTAGTAATGATACTGCAGATGGAAGGGCTTATAACAGGCGTGTTGACATTATTATTCTGGATGATGCTCATTTTTAGTGGAATTATATAAATTTTTCTTTAATTTCTACAGTTAAAGAATAATTTGCCGATAAGGTATATAAAGTACGTTAAATAAATTGGGAGGATGTTATGGCAGATGAAAATGCAGATGACTTGGGCGCAGGAGACCTTGGCGGAGATAGTGGTTCTTCAGGAAAAGGCGGATTAAAAGGTGCGTTTCCAGCTTTGCTTAAATGGATTTTAATTGCACTTGCTGCTGTCATATTTATTATTACAGTTGTATTTGTTGCTGTTAAGCTTATGACTGGTAATGGTAAATCCCAGACTGCTATTCCTATTAGCGAAGAATATACAATTCAGCGTGAAGATTACGACTGGTATACATCTCTTGATCAGGTTCGTACACAGACTAATGATGCGATTCCTGCAAGTGTTGTGGTTCAGGTTGCTCTTGGGTATAAAAAGGATGATAAAGCAACCGCTACTGAAATAACAGCAAGAAGAATTGAAATTATTGACTTTTTGCGTCGTTATTTCTCTACTAAAACTCAAGAAGAATTGAGACCTGAAAATGAGGAGTTACTGAAACAGCAGATTCGTGATCAGATTAACGATGATATTCTGAGTAATGCAAGAATCAGAGCTGTTATGTTTACAGCAAAAGACGTTGTAGCACAGTAATAAAAAGTAGTAACTAAAATAGGGTGGATTAAGACATGAATGAAGTTCTGTCACAAGATGAAATAGATCAACTTCTCCAGGCAATAAGTACAGGTGAAAGTGAGTCTGATGACTTTAAGCCGGTTAGTGATACTCGCCGTATTAAAATCTATGACTTTAGACGTCCTGACAAGTTCTCAAAGGAACAGATTCGTACTGTTTCCAACATGCATGAGACATTTGCCCGTCTTACCACTACAAGTCTTTCTGCACAGTTGAGAACGCTTGTTCATACTCATGTGGCTTCTGTTGACCAGTTGACTTATGAAGAGTTCATACGTTCTATTCCTACTCCGACTACACTGGCGGTAGTTAATATGGATCCTCTTAAGGGAAATGCAGTTCTTGAAATTGCTCCTGAGATTACTTTCATAATGATTGACCGCCTTTTCGGAGGTTCTGGAGATACTGGTGGAAAGGTAAACCGAGACCTTACAGATATTGAACAGTCTGTTATGGAAGGTATAATTGTTCGTATTCTTGCAAATATGCGAGAATCTTGGACTCAGGTAATAGATTTGCGTCCTCGTCTGCAGCAGATTGAAACAAATCCTCAGTTTGCCCAGATTGTTCCTCCTAGTGAAATGGTTATTCTGGTAACTTTGGAAATCAAGATTGGAGACGAGGCAGGTATGATGAATATCTGTATACCATATCTTACTATAGAACCTATAGTTTCAAAACTGTCTTCTCAGTTTTGGTTCAGTTCTGTACGCCGTAGTTCTACAACACAGTATCTTGGTACTTTGAAAGAAAAACTTTCAGATGTTGAAATGGAACTGGTTGCAGCGATAGGTTCTGAAAAAGTTCCTATTCGTGATGTTGTAAATTTACATGTAGGTGATGTTATTCGCCTTGCAAATACAAAAATCACAGACCCGTTGACACTTGCTGTGGGAAATAAAAAGAAATTTTACTGTCAGCCTGGTGTTGTGGGTAAGAAAATGGCAATTCAGGTAATTGCAAAGACAAATCAGGATGATGACGACGAGTTTGAAGAATTAACAACTGCTGAAGGAGAAGAATCTGTATGAGTGAAGGATCAATATCACAGGAAGAAATAGATGCATTGCTGTCTGGAGTGGATACAGGTGGTCTGAATGCTAGCGGTTCTACTAAAGCAGATCCTCAGATTGCAATAGATATTCCTACTCTGTCTAAGTTTGCAGATGATATAAAAGATAAATTGGCTGCAAATCTTAATACAATGACAGGCACTGAAATAAAGGCAGAATCTCCTACTGTAGAGGAATTGGATAGAAATCAGTTCCTTGCAAAGATTCCAGAAAACGTTGTTGCTGTAATGCATGATTTTTCAACAGGTTTAAGTGGAGACCATCTTTTTGTTCTGTCTCCAGAATTTGCACAGAAACTTGTTGGTTTGATTAATAAAGAAGACAATGCTTCACTTGATGATATGGCATTGTCTGTTATTTCAGAAGTAGTTTCAAATCATTCAGGAACTGAAATAACATCTTTGAGTGCAGGTGGAAAACTTCCAGGACTTGCTACGAATCCTCCTGAGGCTGTAAATCAGCCAAAAGCAATGGTTCGTATGCCTCAGAATAAATTTGCATTGTTTACATATCCTATAACAATTGATGGAACTTCTTTCAATTTATGGGAAGCTGTAAGCAGTTCTGTTGCAGATGGAATGGCAAGAGCTTTGGGTGGCGGAGCTGCCCCTGCAGCTCCTGCTCAGGATGCTGCTAGTCTTGGTATGGGAGCAATGATGGGTGGTGCTCAGATGATGGGTGGTGCACAAATGATGGGTCAACCAAATATGATGGCACAGCCGGCTATGATGCCTCAGATGGGAGTTAATATGAATGGTATGATTGGTACTCCTCCAAACGTTCAGTCACTGCAGTTCCCTAACTTGCAGCCTGTAATGGGAAATGCGGAGCAGGGTAATATTGGTCTTATCATGGATGTCTTTATGGAGATGACCGTAGAACTCGGTCGTACAAAGAAAACCATAAAAGAAATCCTTGGTATGGGTGAAGGAACTATTATTGAGCTTGATAAATTGGCTGGTGAGCCGGTAGATATATTAGTAAACCATAAGCCTATTGCAAAAGGTGAAGTTGTAGTTATTGACGAAAACTTTGGTGTTCGTGTAACGGAAATTCTTCCTGCTATCGAACATGTAACGAGCCAGATGTAGTTGGATATGACCTGTTCTGCCTTACTATGGGGATAGTAATATTGGGCAGAACAGTTTTTTTATGGGTGGGGGATATTACGATTTACTCTAGGTGGAAAATGGCAGTTATGGTAGCTGCCTTATTCTTGTTTTTAGTGCCTTTCTGTGTTGCTCAGAATGTAAAAGAAACTTCTGGTAATCAGCAGTCGGTTCAAGTTGATGAATCTCAAAGTGGGAAATCAATTTTTACCGAAGAGGATGAATCAAAGCTTCCTATTATGACTGATACTGGAAGTTCTAATGTTGCAGCAGCTCCTTATTCTACTGGTGGAATAGGTGTGTATGTGCGGATGATTATCATGCTTTTGATAGTTGTCGCTCTTATTTATGCTGTATTCCGTTTTTTAAAGACTTCTGGAAAAGTTCAAATACTAAATGATGATACTTTTTTACGGAAAGTTTCTGCTATTTCTCTAGGTAATGGAAAATCTGTACAGATTATTACCCTTATTGATAGTGCCTTCCTTATTGGTGTTACAGAAAATTCTATAAATCTTATTTCTGAAATAAAAGATAAAGAACTGATAGATGCTCTTAATCTATATGCAGATAAGCATGATAGTACAGCCCGTCCTAAGAATTTTGCAGATGTTCTTTCTTTGTTTATGCCTTCTTCTAAAAAAAATATATTTGAAAATAGTGATTCCGAAAGAATCTTGAATTCTTTAGGAAAGCAAGAACAGAATTTGGATAGTGGAGAGTAAGATATGAAGTCTAATATATGTAAAATTGTACTTATTTTCCTGATGCTGTTTGTATGTTCTTCTTCATTATCTGCTCAATCTGCAGGCAATGAAAATTTTCCATCTGGTTCAACTCATGGAACTACTGAAATGTCAGAAAAAACTACAGGAATTGATTTCCCGAATATTTCATTTTCTGCTACTTCTCCAAAGAATGGAAAGGAAGTTGCATTCAGCGTAGAACTTTTACTTTTGCTTTCTCTGTTGACTATAGCACCAAGTCTTATACTTCTTGTTACGAGTTTTCTGCGTTTTTCTATTGTACTTGATTTTATAAAAAGGGCTTTGTCTTTGCAGCAGGTGCCACCTACGGCTGTTCTTAATGGTATTGCTTTGTTTATGACATTATTCTGTATGTGGCCTACATTTAAGAATGTGTATGATAAGTCTTTTACTCCTCTTTATAACAATGAAATATCTTTATCTGAGGCTTATAAAGAAGCAGAGGCACCTCTTAGACTGTTTATGTATCGACAGATGTCAGATGACACTTCTTATATTGGAACATTTATGAATATGGCTAGATTGGAAAAGCCTGATACTTTGGAAGATGTCCCAACTTATGTGCTTATTCCTGCTTACATTTTACATGAACTTACTGTTGCATTTAAAATAGGTGTAATACTCTATATACCATTTATTGTCATTGATATGGTTGTTGCAAGTATTTTGATGAGTATGGGAATGATGATGCTTCCTCCTGTTCAGATTTCTATGCCTTTTAAGCTTATGCTTTTTGTTCTTGTGGACGGTTGGGGACTTCTTACAACTCAGCTTTTTAACAGTGTTATTCACTAGAAAATCTGCTTTTTAAGGAGGTGTGAATGAGTCTTAATACTATAACTGGCATTATGCAGTCAGGAATATTCTTAGTTTTCAAACTGTGTGCTCCTGTTCTTGGAGGAGCATTGATTATTGGTCTTGTGGTGGCTATATTTCAGGCCACAACTTCTATTCAGGAATCTACACTTACGTTTCTTCCTAAATTAGCTGTAATACTTCTGGTTCTTGCTTTATTGGGTGGCTGGATGTTTACAGAATTAAGGACTTATATGATAAATCTGTATAATCTTATTCCGCAGATGGCGAAAATGGGCAGGTGATGATCTGAGATGTTAGAAACGGTTGTGGAAAATGCACCTGTCTTTTTTCTTGTAGCAGCAAGATGTGTTGCACTTATAATGGTGAGCCCTTTATTTTCTTCGAAAAGAGTTCCTCGTTTTGCAAAATTTGCCCTTGCTGGTTACATGTCATATTTCATTTTTCCACAGGTTTCATTAACAGCTGGTCCTTATGCTGCATATTCTTCTTATGTCTCTTCTACAGGCAGGTTTACTCAAGAATATATTTTTATTTTGATTGGCGAAGTTCTGATAGGACTTATTATTGGATTTTATGTTTCTGTTATTTTTTCTGCATTCAGTACCGCAGGTCAATTTTTTGCATTTCAGATGGGATTTTCTGCCAGTCAGGTTTATGATTCTTTAAGTGAAGTTGAAAATCCTTTGATGGGAGAATTTTTTAATTTTATAGCTTTGCTTGTATTTCTTCAAAATCACTGGTTCCAAAGATTGTTTTTAGGTGGTTTAGTTTCAAGTTTTAAGTCTCTTAATTTGTTTTCTATTATTGATCATACAGACAGACTTTCTTCTTTTATGCTTTCAAGTTTGACAATTCTGTTTAAAGATTCCCTTACAATTGCTCTTCCTCTTATGGGAACTTTATTTTTAATAAATGTTTGCATGGGAATGCTTGCAAAAGCGGCTCCTCAGATGAATCTTCTTGCTGAAGGTTTTCCAATACTTATGCTTACAAGCTTTTTCCTGCTGACTGTTTTAATGCCAGCTATTTGTGAGTTCTTTGAAGATGGTTTTGTAAGTGGTTTTCATCATTTGGAAAATCTATTCCTGCAGTTTGGTGGCGGAGGCATAGAGTGAGTCAGATAGATTTACAGTGGTTTTCCGCAGAAGATGAAGGAAAAACAGAACAACCTTCCGAATATAAACTTCGAAAAGCTCGTGATGAAGAAGGTCGTGTTCCTAAAAGTCAGGAACTGAACAGTAGTATAATTCTTCTTTTCATTGTATTTATGCTTATAATGATGGGACCTTGGATTGAGCGTAAGATGGAAGAAGTGATGATATTCTATTTTAATAATATTCTTGCAACTCGTATAAATGATAAACGTTTTGCTGTTGTGTTTTTTCGCTATTTCCTTATGCTCACAATTCCCTTCTGTATTGTAGGGTGCATTATTGGTATTGTATCAAATATAATCCAGAATAAAGGGTTTATTTATACAACTAAGCTGATTGTACCAAAGTTTGATAAACTTATTCCTAATATTGGAAAATATCTGAAAAGAACAATGTTTTCTTTTGAAGGAGCTTTCAATGTTGTTAAGTCTCTTTTGAAAGTCTGTGTTATTGCGTTTTCTGCTTATCTTATAATAAGACATAATTTGCCTGTGTTGCTGGAAATGATACGTATTGGCGGCGCTGCACTTGCCCTTAAATTTGTTGGAAAAATAGCAGTTCAGATTATGATTGTTGCTACCTTGTTTCTTGTTATTATTGGTGTCGCTGACTATCTTGTTCAAAAACGTCAATTTATTGAAGAAATGAAGATGACAAAGCAGGAAGTAAAAGAAGAATTTAAGGAGATGGAAGGCGATCCGGAGGTAAAAAACAGGCTTGAGGCTGCTCAAAGAGAAATGTTGCAGCAGAATATGCCTAAGGCTGTCCGTGAGGCTGATGTTCTTATTACAAACCCTACGCATTTCGCTGTGGCATTGCAGTGGCAGAAAGAAGCTCCTCAGGTGACTGCAAAAGGTGAGGATATGACGGCTTTGAATATGAGGCGCATAGCTAAAGAAGCTGATGTTCCTATAGTAGAAAACCGTTCTTTAGCTCGTGGTCTCTATACAGACACCAAACTTGGTGATATAATACCAGAGGCATATTATAAAGTTGTTTCTATCGTGTATGCTCAGATAGGCTATATGGAAAAAAAGAAACGTAATTCATAAAGGGTGGGATTTAAATGGCAGAAAGGCAAAGTCTTTTTTATAGGACGCTTTCTTCTCAGAATAGCGTTATTGCAATAGCTGTTGTAATTACTGTTTTAATGATGTTTATTCCAATTCCTAAAGGATTGGTTGATCTTGCGATGGTAATGAACATGGCGATTTCGCTTACAGTTCTTCTTACTGTTATTTATACAAAGCGTGCTTCAGAATTTACATCATTTCCACGTCTTATTCTTCTTATAACATTATTTGGTCTTGCTATAAATATTACTTCCACAAGGCTTATTCTTACAAATAAAGCTTCTAATCCTGCTGTTTTTATGAATACGCAGAGTGAGATGGTAAAGTCTTTCGCTCATATTGCAACTGGCGGTAATGTTCTGGTCGGTTTTATAATTTTTATAATTCTTATTGTTGTTCAGGTTATTGTTGTTACAAAAGGTGCAACTCGTGTTTCTGAAGTAACTGCTCGCTTTACTTTGGATAGTATGAATAACAAAATGTTCGATATTCAGAACGAACTGAATTCTGGTGCAATAACAGAACAGGAAGCTGCTGCAAAAAAAGAGAAGATAAGACAGGAAGTTGACTTTTATTCCGCTATGGATGGAGCTTCAAAGTTTGTTAGTGGAAATGTTAAGGCTGGTATATTTATTACTGCTTTGAATTTGATAGGTGGCTTTATTATTGGCATGGTATGGGGTGGCATGAAATTTAATGACGCTCTGGAAAGCTATGTAAAGCTGACTATTGGAGATGGTCTTATGTCCCAGCTTCCTGCACTTATGTTGTCATTTGCAACAGGTATTCTTGTTACTGGTGGTAGTGCAGAAGAAGTTATTGGCGACCAGTTGAAGAAGAACTTCAATGTAGACGGAACTGCTTATCTTATTGTTGGAATTGCTTTGGTTATCATGGGAATTGCATTCCATAATGGTTCGGCTGTTGTTCTTATTCCTGTGGGAATTTTGTTTATTTATATTGGCATTCGTCAGTCAAGTCTTATGCAGAAAAAAGCTGAGAAAGAATTGACAACTCAGGCTGCAACTGGTGGAAAAACAGGTGCTTCTGGAGCTTCTGGCGAAGAAATGTCTCCTGTTGCAACATTGCCACCTCTTTCTCTGGAACTTGGTTATACGCTTGTACCTTTGGTTGATAAGGAAAAAGGTGCTGAGCTTCTCGAGCGTGTTACAAGAATTAGAAAAGAGCAGGCTTTGGATCTTGGTCTTGTAGTTCCTCCAATCCGTATTCGTGACAGTATGGCCATTGATTCTGAAGAATATTCATTTAAGATTCGTGGTATTGAAGTTGGACGAGCACGCCTAAAGCTTGGATATTACATGTGTCTTAATACTGGTAATGTTCCTAAGGATAAGGAATTAAGGGGTGAACGTACTCACGATCCTGCATTTGGCATGGAAGCTTTATGGATTCCTGAAGACAGACGTGTTGAAGCAGAAAAGGCTGGCTATGCAGTTATTGATCCTCCTACTATTATTGCTACTCACTTGACTGAAATTATAAAGAAACATGCTGCAGAAATTCTTACAAGACAGGAAGTTAGTACTATTATTTCTAAAATTAAAGAAACTAATCCTGTTGTTGTTGATGAAGTTCTTTCTGGCGAACATAAATATACCTATGGTGAAATTGAAGCTGTTCTTAAAAATCTTCTTTCTGAACAGGTCAGCATTAGGAATATGGTTACGATTCTTGAAACTCTTGCAAACTTTGCACCTCTTACAAGGGATCCTTATTTCCTTACAGAAAAAGTTCGTCAGGCTCTTGGTGCACAGATTTGTTTACAATATGCTGATGATCAGAAAGTCTTGCATGTTTTAAGATTGTCTCAGTCTCTGTCAGAAAAAATCCTGGATCATAAGGGAGAAATACCTGGACAGAAGCCTTTTGTCGGTTTCGATCCTGTAGATGGAAGAAAGTATATTGAGGTTATGAGTTCTTCTATTGCTGCTGTAAGGGATAGAAATTATTTGCCTATTGTTTTGTGTGTTGATGAGGTTCGTCAGCTGGTTAAGTCTTCAACTGAAAGGGAAATTCCTGGATTGGTTGTTATTTCAATAAGTGAAGTAATGGCTGCTGGTAGTGATATAAAAGTAGAAACTATTGGAGATATCGATGTCTAATAACAGATTTTATAATCAGCCAGTTTCATCTACTCCTATACAGTTAAAAATAACGGCTTCTACTTTAGATGAATGTAAGGCACAGCTTTATAAACAGTTTAATACTGATTATGAGATTGTAGATTACAGGGTCGTTATGCAACCAAGATTTTTTGGTATTCTGTCTCCAAAACCTGTAGTGGAGGCAACTTATATTACAAAAAACTCTGTTGCCGTTCCTAGAACAACGGATTATTATCGGGGAAGTCAGGGAAGCTATGGTGGAACTCAATTGGGTATGAATAAAATTGGAGTCTCTGCTCCTGTTCGTGAAGATTTTGCGACTTCTAGGGATAACATCTTAAAACAGCAGATAGATTCTCCTTCTAAAACTGCAATAAAAGATTTACTAAGTAATGCTCAGATGAATAAACAGCTTGAAGAAATAAAAGATAAGCTGGATACTTTGTCTCAGAAAACTACTCAAAAAGAAGAACATCCTACTATTGTAAAACTTGAAAAATTACTAGAACAGAATGAATTCAGTGATTCCTATATAGAAGAAATAAAGACAAAAATTCGTAAAGAGTTTTCTATTGATGAACTTGATGATTTTAATCTTGTTAAGGATACTGTTGTTGATTGGATAGGTGAAAATATAAAGATTGCTGGAAAATATAAAGGAAAAGGGCCTCATGTTATTGTAATTGTAGGTCCTACAGGTGTTGGCAAAACTACAACAATTGCAAAAATGGCTTCTAAGGTAAAATATATTTCCAGAAAAAATAATGTGCCTAAAGGTCAGGAACCTATCATGCACATGATTACTATTGATAATATGCGTGTGGCAGCAGCAGAGCAATTGGAACATTATGGTGAGGCTCTGGATGTTTCTGTTGAAAAAGCAGGAAATAAAGATGATTTGGAACTGTTATACAGGCAATATAATGATCCTAAGGTTAAATATATTTTCATTGATACGAGTGGTTTTAGTCCAAATGACAATAAAAATATAGCAGGCTTGGTTAAGATGTTTGATATTCCTAAAATGCATGCTGATATTTTTCTTGCTGTAAGTGCAACAACAAAAACTCGCGATTTGGAAAAAATCTTTAGAAATTATGAGCAGTTTGATTTTAGGTCTGTAATTATTACTAAGTGTGATGAAACATCAAGTTACGGTAATATTTTGAGCGTTCTATATGAAAAAGGAAAGTCCATTTCTTGGATAACGACAGGGCAGGAAGTTTTGAATACTCTTGAGCCTGCGTCTCCTTTATATTTTTTAAAAACCTTAGACGGATTTGATGTGGATGAAAATCGCATTTTACAAAAATTTTCAAACGAAACAGCAGAGGAACAATAAATGGAAGAACAGATGAGTGAACTTCGAGCTTTTATGAAGAATGAGTCAGCAGAGCATAAAACGAGAATTATTGCCATTACAAGTGGAAAAGGTGGAGTTGGAAAAACTAATATTGCAATTAATATGGCAATTACGTATGCCCAACTTGGAAAGAGAGTTATTCTTATTGATGGCGATATGGGTATGGCAAATGTCAACGTTCTCTTGAATATTGTTCCTCAGTATAATCTTATGCAGGTAATAAACGGTCAGAAAAAAATGAGTGAAATCATTTTGGACACTGAATATGGAATTCGTTTTATTGCTGGTGCAAATGGCTTTTCTAAGCTTGCAAATCTTTCAAAAGAAGATTTAAATAAGTTTGCTAATGAATTCGCTTCATTAGGGGATGCTGATATCATTATCATTGATACTGGTGCTGGTATTGCTAATAATGTTCTTCAATTTATTGCTGCTGCAGATGAAGTTTATATTGTTACAACTCCTGAGCCTACTGCAATTACTGATGCTTATGGTGTAATCAAGATAATTACAACGGAACTTGTAAATCAGGAGTTGAATTTACGCCTGCTTGTTAACAGAGTTCATTCTGCTGATGAAGGAAAACGTATTTCTGAACGTATTATTACGATTGTAGGTCAGTTTCTTAATTATAAGGTTGATTATATTGGTTTTATTTATGAAGATCCTGTTGTTCAGGCTTCTGTTATTAGACAGAAACCTTTCATGATTGTAAATCCAACTTCAAAACCTTCTGTTTGTCTTACTCATATTGTTGGTAGAATTGAAAAAACTGAATTGAGTACGAATTCTGGAGTGAATAATTTCCTTCAGAAATTCGTGGCGGGAAGAAAAAAGCACTGAAAATGATTGTTTAACTTGACCATAAAGGATTTTTGCCGTACCATAGAATAGTTAGAATAATGGAGGAGGATATAAATGAAATTGAAAAATATTGTTGTTCCAGCAGTATTTGGATTTACTTTATCCTTTTTTATAAGTATTGTTGTTAATCATAGATTTGGAACGGCTTTTTTACGTGGTTTTATCTTTGCTGTTATTTTTGCAGCAGGTGCTGTAGTTATAGATTTTGTATATGAAAAGTTTCTTAATGATGGTTCTTCGATAGATTTTGTTTCTGATGTTCCTAAGAGTGATTCTCGCTTAGGAAGCAAAGTTGACATAACTATTGATGATGCGGAATTAACAGATGACGGAGATTCACTTGCTTTTTCTGTTGCAAATAATCGGTTTAAGTTGTCTGACTCGGATACAAAAAGTGTAAGGCAAAGTAAAAATGAAGTTTCTGATACTGCAAAACCTTTAGTAAAGGATCCTGTTGTAGAACAGGTTGCTGAAGTTCCTGTTTCTTCTTCTCAACCTGCAGTTAAGGCTGATGCTGAAAAAGCTTCTTTTAAGCCTGTACCTTTGGCAAATATGGCATCATCAGAATCTTCTCCTGTTGTTGAAAATGTAACTCCTGAAAATACAAAAACTTCTGTTGCAGATAACGTTTCTCCAGCTGTTGCTGCAAGAAGGGCTGAGCGAGTTGCTGAAAAGAAGGAGATAGATGCTCTTCCTGATTTGGATAGTTTTGGAGATGCTGGAGATCTGGATGATGATGTTATAGAAGATAGTGAATTTGCACAGGATGGAATGGAATCTTCTGATGAAGGCCGTATCATTTTTGCAGATGGAACAAAAGCTAAA
>CACXDK010000040.1 GCA_902766345.1 uncultured Spirochaetaceae bacterium
ATGAAGGGCAGAAAGCAATGCCGAATCAGTTTCTTCCCCATCTGTAAAAAGCCATATATATGGAGCCTGCGATGACTGCACAGGAAAAGAATCTATTGCCGCAAGAATTCCCTTTCCCAGACTAGAGCCGCCAGCCGTCATCAATTCAGGAGAAAGATTTGAAAGAAGGCCCCTTACCATTTCACGATCTTCTGTAAGAGGAATGGCAACAGTACCGTTACCTTTTGCAAGAACAACAGAAACACTGGAATTACCAAGAGAATCCATTAACGACTCTGCATATCTGGCGGCAGTTTCCAGGCGAGACAATCCTCTTTTGGTATCTCTGGCAGTCATGCTGTATGAAATGTCAAAAACAAAGCATACTGCCCTTCCGTTTTTTTGCACAGGAACAACAGTACCGCCCCAAGAGATTCCAGCGTATGCACAAATAAACAAAAAAAGCGCAACAGAAAAAAAGAATGTCCTAAAAAACAGAGGATATTTTATTCTTGCACGGTCATCAGGACTTATATTAGCCGCAAGATTTCTATATCTTACAATAAAAAAAACAATTGCCAGTGCCAGAGGTATTAATGCATAAAAGGCAGAAGGACGTTCAATAGAAATTGCTGCAATATTCATTACAAAACCTCCTGAAGAATAATTCTGCGGATGAACCACCCCGTAAGCAAAAGACAGGCAGCAACCAACAGCAGCACTGTATAATATTCAGTGTCATAATTTTTTACAATATAGCTTTGCACTACAGATTCATTTTTTGACACAGAAGTAAAAGCGTTAGACAAAGCATTCAAGGTTTCTATATTAAAGAAAGCTCCGTTTGCAGCAGCCGCAATAAGTGACAATGCCTGACTGTCATATTCCGATTCCATATAACCAGAATAGACATGACCAGTCTGTGGATCAACATATTCAAGAGGTACATAACCTTTTGTACCAATACCTAAAACATAAAGTGAAATATTTTTACTTTCCAAAAAGTGTGCTGCAGTATGCGGATTAATGCTTCCTGCATTATTTTCTCCATCGGAAATCAATACAACAGCTTTACGCGGCGCTGTCGATTTTTCCAGATGAAAAGCCGCACAGCTTAATCCCAAGCCAATTGCAGTACCATCGCCCATTTCACCAGCAATAAGCGAATCCAATCTTGAAAAGAAAATATTTCTGTCCATTGTCGGAGGAACAACAACCGCCGCATCCCGTGCCATTTCCACAATGCCAAGACAGTCTCCATTGTTTTCATCTGCAAGAACATGAATAGCTTTCTTTGCAGCCTCAAGGCGAGACATTCCTGCAATATCTTTAGCAGACATAGAAGGGCTTGTATCCACTACAAACATAATATCACTGCCACGAGACGTATATATCTTTTTCTGGTTATGAGCAACAGGATTTGCATACGCTGTTACAAGACATACAAAAGCAACAATTCCCAAAAAACTTGCGAACAAACTGAATATTCTTCTGGAATTACGGCGGAAAGAAAAATATTCACCGTTCCAGTCTCCCAGTGTGATAGGAAATGTAATGCCAGTAAAGATTTTTATATATTTGAGAAAATAAAATATGGGAACAAGCAGCAGTAAAAAGAATGCCGCAGGGTTTTCAAACTCAACCATACTTTTTCATCTCCTTTTCCCTAAACTCAAGACCTTCAATGTTTGAAACAGAAAGTTCTATAATATTCTCACGCTCCCCCTGCAGAAATACAGCCTCATGTTCTTCGGCAGGAAGCTGTTCAGAATCAATAGAACCTCTAGCATAACGTATATAGTCGGTTCTTCTAAACAGTCCCTGCAAAGAATACACAGCATTTCCCTGTTCCATATTCAACATGTCACCAGTCATGTTTGTAATGACCGACACAAAGGAACTTGCCGTAACAGAAGAAAATGATGCTCTGAAACGATATTCCAGATAAGTCCTCATTATCTGCTGCCATGCACAGGCAAATTCTATATCCGAATACTGCTTCTTTTTGAGGGAATTAAGTTTACGCTTTGTCAACCTGGCATTTCTGCTGAAGCCAAGATTTTCTTTTAACTCTACGAGTTTTCTTGAAATCACAGAAAAGCGTGCAATTACAATTCCAACACAAACAAGAATAATAAGCAGTGCAGAAATCAATCCCCACACAACATAATTAGTACCAGGCAAAAGAAGCGGAGAAACAGGGGAACCTTCTCCCGATGACTCTGCTCTTTTTAATATAGATCCAACTTGTATTGGAGACAGTTGAATTAAAAAAGGAGCTGCATCGCTATTGTTTCCGCACAGCTCATTTAAATTGAACTCTGCAAAGGTTATTTCGCCAGTTACCCAAGGTACAAATGTTAATATAACAGTATAAGTAATGCCGACCCGCTGTAAAACAGCTTTCTTTACAAGACAGATTGATTCCATGTCTTTGAATACTGGTAATGACTCATCCAAAGTTATCATATCACCATTTACTCTGGAAGGATCTGCCATTAAAAACAAATTTGTCTGAGACTGAAACACATATCTTAATTCTGCAGTATCTCCTACATAAATATCTTTAGGAGTTACAATCTGTTCATCTGCAAAGCTAAAAACCGTGCATAGTGTAAATATTATAAAGAAAACGGTCAGAACTTTATGTTTAATCATACACGTTCTCTCTTAGAAAAGAAGCCTGAAAGCTCATGCAGTGAATCATTATCTGTATTTACAAGCAGAGGAATGCCCCCGTGCCGCACACATTCATATTTCCATGATTCAATACGCAGCTGATTGGCTTTTGCCCACTCTTTACGCAATGCAGAAGAGGATGTAGGCAAAACACAAGTGTAATCGCTTTCCATATCTTTAAAAGGAACAGCACCAACAGAAGGAAGTTTTTCATCGGAACGGTCACCAATACGCACAGCAACAACATCATGCTTATGACACAGTCTTGAAAAAGAATCTAGCCAGTCTGTAGTTCTAAAATCAGAAAAAACCATTACAAGAGTACGCTTTTTCAAAAGACGACCAGCTCCCAGCAGAGCATTATCCAATGCACTTCCACTAACTCTGGAAGTATATTTTTTTTCAAATTGAGAAAGCAAAAGCATAACCTGCTCGTGACCAGATTTAGGAGCACAGGAAAAATGAATTTTTCCATCAAATAAAACAGCCCCAACAGGACTTGCATTGTGATATGAAGCAAGCGTCAATAAAGAAGCACACTCCATTGCTTTTTCAAGACGACTGACAGAGCCCGAACCTGAAAGCATGGAACGAGAAGTATCAACAATAATAAAAACATCAAGTTCCCTGTCTTCTTCAAAAACTTTTACATAGGGATGCCCCATTCTTGCAGTAACGTTCCAGTCTATTGCCCTAACATCATCCCCCTTTAAATACTCACGGACACCACGGAATTCAATTCCCTGCCCTTTGTATAAAGAATGAAATGAACCAGTCTTCATACCTTCTGCAAGAGATAATGCACTTAAATGTAACAGGCGGGCTTTTTTAGAAAGCGCAGTCCTTTTATCCATAACTCACTTGCTCCTGATAATTACGGAACCGGCATTAACTGGATTATCTTTGCAATTAAATCATCAGCAGTAACGGAATCGGCAGAAGCCTCATAATTCAGAACAACACGATGACGCAAAACAGGCTTACATACAGACTGAATATCTTCTGGCAAAACAAAGCTTCTGCCTGCAAACAGCGCAGCAACCTTTGCACATCTTTGAAGTGCAATGCCAGCACGTGGAGAAGCACCAAACGAAATATAATGAGAAATATCGTTTCTTCCAGCATAAGCATCAGAAGCAGGTCTTGTTGCATTTACAATAGAAACAATATAATTAACAAGTTTATCATCAATTGTAATAGCCTTAATGATTTCCCTGCACTTTTGAAGAACAGCAGCAGAAAAAATCTTTCTTACAGGAATGTCCAAAGCAGCACCGTCCGTGCGGACAATCTGAACTTCCTCTTCTGGAGTAGGATATGAAACTATAATCTTCATAAGGAAACGGTCAAGTTCTGCTTCTGGAAGATTGTAAGTACCCTCCTGTTCAATAGGGTTTTGAGTAGCAAGAACAAAGAAAGGCTCTGCAAGTTTATAGCTGGCTTCACCAATAGTCACCTGATGTTCTGCCATAGCTTCAAGCAATGCAGACTGAACTTTTGCAGGAGCACGGTTAATTTCATCTGCAAGAAGAACATTTGAAAATACAGGTCCTTTATGAATAAGAAACTTACCTGTATTATGCTCATAAATAAGAGTTCCCGTAACATCTGCTGGAAGTAAGTCTGGTGTAAACTGAATCCTGCGGAATTCAAGACCCGAAAGCTCAGCAAACGTGCGCACAGCAAGAGTCTTTGCAAGCCCCGGAACACCTTCAAGCAACACATGGCCCCCAGCAATAAAAGCCGTTAAAATTCCATTAATAACATCTGTCTGTCCAATAACCCTTTTAGCAACTTCTGCTTTACAGGCCTGAATGTATTTTGAACATTCATCAAGATCAGTTTTTAAAATAGTTGATTCCATGCAGTATCTATCGGCAAATACACGCCTGCACTAAATTGTATTTTTGTGCATATACTTTAGAAAATTATGTATAAATATGCAAATTCAAGGCTAAAAAATATTGACAATCAAGTTTAATTTTTAGATACTATAGCCATTATGATTACGCCATTAGCACAGGAATTAAACTCCGTTCTTGAAGGAACAACTCCAGGAACTCTTCTCTCAGATTTAGGTACTCGCCTTTATTTTCCTAAAGGCATAATAGCACAAAGCGGTGAAGCAAAACAGTTTGGAAAGACTGCAAACGGAACCATCGGCATGACTGTTATTGATGGAAAACCAGCAATATTGCCATCAGTACATAAAAATGCACCAGAACTTACATCAAGAGAACTGGTTGCTTATGCACCAACTGCAGGTAATGCAGATTTACGTGCAATCTGGAAAGAAAACATTATAAAGAAAAATCCTCTGCTTAAGGACAAGAATATATCTCTTCCTGTTGTAGTACCAGGACTTACAGCTGGAATTTCATATCTTGCAGACCTGTTTCTTGACAGTACAAAACCATTGCTTGCAGCAGATCCATCCTGGGACAATTACGTTCTGATTGCAAGTGCCCGCCGCGATGCAGAATTTGCACAGTTTCCAATGTTTGCAGACGGCAAGTTCAACATCAAGGGCTTGGAAAAAGCCATGGAAGAACAGGCAAAATCAGGTTCAGTACGCGTTCTCCTCAACTTTCCACAGAACCCATCGGGCTACAGCCCTACACATGAAGAAGCAGAACAGATTGTTGCAATCGTAAAAAGACTTGCCGACAACGGAACAAAAGTAATGGTATGGTGCGATGACGCTTACTTTGGACTTGCTTACGAAAAGGAAGTTGAAAAGCAGTCATTGTTTGCATATCTTGCAGATTTAAGCCCGAATGTTCTTGCAGCAAAAATAGACGGTCCTACAAAAGAAGACTTTGTATGGGGATTCCGCTGTGGCTTCATTACATTCGGATGCAAAGGTCTTACAGAAGAACAGTACGATGCCCTTGTAAAAAAACTTATGGGAGCAATCCGTTCATCTGTATCTTGCTCATCTACACCTCCTCAGACTTTGCTGTTAAAGGCATATCTTGACCCAGAAACAGAAAAGCAGAAGAAAGAATTCAGAGACATCCTTGAGCGTCGATATAAGGCAGTAAAGGCATTTGTTTCATCACATACAAGCAAAGAAGTAGAACCTCTCCCATTCAACTCAGGTTACTTCATGTCTTTCCACACAAAATCAGTAGATGCTGAAATTTTAAGACAGAAGTTGCTTAAAGAGCAGGGAATTGGTACAATATCTATCGATGCCCATACATTAAGAGTGGCATTCAGCTCTCTTGACGAGGATAAAATTGATATTGTATACAAGGCTATTTACGACACAGCAGACAAACTTGCTCAATAATCTCAATAACATAGTAAAAAAAGCAGCAGCAATGGTTATTACGATTGCTGCTGCTTTTTCATTTTTTTCCTGCTCTCCTACAAGCGAAAGAAACAATCCGATTGTAATATGGACAGACAACGAAGAGCTTGCTTCTTATGTTGAACTGTTCAATGCCACCCACGACACACAGGCAGTCATAATTTACAAAAAAGAAGCCATTCGAGCCCTACCTCCTGCAAAGGATGAACAGATTCCAGATTTAGTCATTGCGTCTGCATTAAAAACAGAAAATGTACGCAAATATTTTTCTCCGCTTGAATTTATATTCGGGGAAAGCAAACTGACAAGAGATGCTTTTTATTCAAAACTGCTTGAATACGGAAAAGTAAAGGGAACACAGTATCTTTTGCCAGTAAGCTTTAACCTGCCAACAATGGTTTTCAGCAAAAACAATGCTTCGTACATTACCGACGACCATATCATAATGCTGGAAGATATAAAAAGTGCCTCAGAAAAATTCAATTCAAAAAATGAAGCAGGAACAACATACCTTACAATGGGCTATGCTCCTTCCTGGGATGAAAATTTCTTATACAACATTACAAAACTAAAAGGCGCATCCTACAAAGAAGATGAAAAAGTATTTTCTTATGATGAAAATGCCCTTCAGCAAGTCATTCAATACTGTAAAAACTGGACAACATCAGAAAATGAAAGCACAGCAACAGAGCAGAACTTTCAGTTCAAATATCTGTACATGCACAAATTCAATCAGCTTTCAACAGATAAATGTCTTTTTGCTTACATGCCAAGTAATGAATTCTTTACGCAGAACCAGAATGAAAGTTCCGCAAAATCGTTCAGATGGCTTTCTGACGGTGAGCACATCATGGTAGAAGACAATATTGTTTCATTAGGCTTGTATAAAAAAGCCCGACATCCGCAAAAAGCAAAAATATTCATGCAATGGCTGTTTTCAAAAAATACACAGAAGCAGCTTATAGAAAGAATGAAAAAAATGAACCTTACTACACCTCAGTTTGGCATAGTAGGAGGATTTTCATCAATAAAAGAAGTAAACGATACTATTTTCCCTATATATTACAGAGAATTACTTGAAAATCTTCCAATGGAAAACTATCTTTCTGTGCCGAATTCATTGCCAGCAAGATGGGACTCTATAAAAAGCAGGATTATCATTCCTTATTTAATTGAAAGCATTGATACACGCGATGCTCATGAAGTTAAAACTTTGGAACAAAGAATAGACACCTGGACCAAACAGGCGTTCTAATTTATTGCAGAATTGTATATAAAATAAAGAATTCACTAAACAAGATTTACCACCCTCCGATAATAAAGCTAGAGAGGTGGTAATATGTACAGAAATTCAATATCCTTAAACGCAGCATCATATAACACGCTGGCATCGTCAACAAGCGGAAGACTGTATGTTCCAGTAAAGCCTAATGCTGTTATTTACGCACAGCTTAGCCATGTACATGGAACTGCCGCTAAAAACGGACAGAAAACAGTCTCTCTTGATAAAGTACACATTCTGAACACATTAATTGATCAGCTCGTGAATATGGATAAAAAGACTATTTCACGAAATGATGTCCTCGCTCTGACAGATAACCAGAAAGACGCTTTGATTAAAAGCTATCAGGATCAGATACACAATGCAATTGCACAGGCATCTATTCCTGAAACTTACGGCTTTGCTGGTCTAATTCCAGAAGCAGGAATGTTGTTCAATATTACAGCATAACATTACGTCCACAGTAGCCACAGTAAAATAGCTGCTGCGGATGTTGTTATTACCGTAAACGGAACTCCAACCTTTACCCACCTTCCAAAATTCATCGGATATCCTTCTTTTTTTACAATTCCCATTGCAACAATATTGGCACTGGCACCAAATGGTGTAAGATTGCCGCCAAGACAACTTCCTACAAGCAAAGCAAACATAAAAAGCTCACGCTTCAAATTAATAGCATCTGCCATAGAAGCGGCAACAGGAAGCATTGCAATTATATATGGTACATTATCTACAAAACCGCTGATTATAATTGAAACGGCAAGAATAATAATAAAGCCCAATATGCGGGAACCGCCAGTAACGCCAGCAAGGAACTGTGCAAAATCTTCAAGCAGTCCTATTTCCTGAATTCCACCAATAACAATA
>CACXDK010000041.1 GCA_902766345.1 uncultured Spirochaetaceae bacterium
ATATTATCAGCTTCCCTTGTCTGATCAAGGCGTGCTTTATCACAGTAACCTTCCTGCAGTGCAAAATCGGAATCCGAAACAGAAGGATTTTGCCACAGCTTTATAATACAGCGGTTAATATAGTCTGAGCTGTTTGTTATGCGGCTAGAAGCTTCTTCCAGCTTTTCCCATTTACCAGGAAGATGGAACATTCCGTTTTCTTCTTTTGCAAAAGTAAGCACTGCAGGAAATCTGTATGTGCGGAAATCGCCCTGAACACCAACAGAACGTACAGGCAGTACCGTTTTTACTAAATCCTGCGAGCAGTGTTCACAGAACATATCAAGCTTTATGCTTTCAATTTCTTTTTGAGCCTTTTCAAAATCCTGCCTGTCATTTTCAGACATCTTGCCTTCTGAACACAAAACATTAATGCTTAATCCTGGTCCAGGGAACGGATGCCTCATTACAAGCTCATCTTCAAGCCCAAGCTTTTTTCCAATGCGGCGTACTTCATCTTTATACAAGTCCTTTAAAGGCTCAATAATAAGCCCTTTTTCTATGAGTTTTTGAATGCCGTCTACACGGTTGTGATGAGTCTTGATTACTTTAGAATTCTTAGTTCCGCCACTTTCAATAATATCAGGGTAAAGAGTTCCCTGTGCAAGCATCCATTTGTCTTCGTCAAGCTTCTGGCGTGCCACAACTTCATTTCTTACATTAATAAAGTTTTCACCAACCGCCATTCTCTTTTTCTGAGGATCTGTAAGGTGATACACCGCCTTTAAGAAACTTTCGCTTGCATCTTCTACTATAAAGTTTGTAAAACCATGTGCCTTATACAGTTCTGCAACTTTCTTACTCTCATTCTTACGCATAAAGCCATTGTCTATGTGAAGACCAAGAACACGTTCCTGTCCAAGAGCCTTGTTAAGCAAAGCAAAAGCAACAGTACTGTCAACGC
Source organism: uncultured Spirochaetaceae bacterium (assembly GCA_902766345.1). The sequence continues at coordinate 944 of CACXDK010000041.1, forward strand.
CACCACTCAAAAACAGCAGCACATTCTTGTCTTTTGCATCAGTCTTAATGCCCTCAAGAATATGAGAAAGAACTGTGTCTTCATCCCAGTTTTTTGTCATTCCGCAGAACACGGCAAAGTTCTCAAATATTTTATTTCCTTCTGGAGTATCCTTTACTTCACAATGACACTGCAAACTGAATCTCTTCTTTTCAAGATTTTGCAATGCAGCAAATGGGCAGTCTTTTGTTTTTCCAATTACTTCAAAGCCTTCACCTATCTGCAATACAGCATCCTGATGGCTCATCCACACCTGCGTGGTATCGGCAATGTCTTTGAATACTGGTGATTTTTTTCCAGCTTCCGTTTTTTCCAGATGAGCAATTCCGAATTCTCCTACATCTGCCTTGCCAACCTTTCCACCGTAACTAATTGCCATAAGCTGATGTCCATAGCACAATCCGAGGATTGGAATGTCTAAATTAAGAATGTCTTTGTTAAATTCAGGAATGTTGCTTTCATAAACGGAAGCTGGGCCTCCGCTCATTATAATGCCTTTTGCATCAGCAATAGACTCTACTGAAACAGATGGCAGGGCTATTTCAGAATAATAACCCATCATACGCAGTCTTTTTGCAATCAAGTGTGCGTACTGACTGCCAAAGTCTAAAACAACAATTCTTGAACGTGACATAAAAACTCCTTGTACGTCTATTTACGTGTCTTATATTCGTAGCTTGCTGTAATAAAATCCCGGAACAAAGGTCCTGCTTTGTTTGGTCGGCTCTTAAACTCTGGATGGAACTGACCTCCGAGCATCCAAGGATGATCTGGTACTTCACAAATTTCTACAAGGTCTCTTTCTGGGTTTACACCGGCAATAATCAGACCAGCCTTTACTAAATCATCACGATATTTATTGTTGAACTCATAACGATGACGGTGGCGTTCCCAAATTACATCAGAACCGTAAGCTTTTTCTGTAAGTGTGCCTGGAGTAACCTTACATGCAAACTTTCCAAGACGGAGAGTTCCGCCCAAAATCTTTCCGTTCTGATCTGGCATAAGGTCAATTACAGGGTGCTTTGATTCTTTGTCAACTTCTGATGAATGTGCATCTGCCCAGCCAAGAACATTACGTGCATATTCAATTACAAGAATCTGCAGTCCAAGACAAATGCCAAAATA
>CACXDK010000042.1 GCA_902766345.1 uncultured Spirochaetaceae bacterium
CCGCAAGGATAATAAGTTCACTTGAGCGGTTTAATACATCAATGATAAATCCGTAAAGAACACCATTGTTAATAGAAATCTTAAAGAAATCAGGCGTAATTATGACGTTGACAATCAACATCAAAATCAAAGCCATTATAGGGAAAAGCAGTTGACTTTTCTTTATACCCCTTGCCACAGAGGTTAAATCCATGTTTTTACCTGCCATTATTGGTTACCTCCTGCAATTGCTTTCATAACATCTTCCTGTGTAAGACCGTCATTTTTCAATTCACCGACCTTTGCACCGTCACGAAGAACACAAAGCTTGTTTACAGTACGAAGCATTTCTTCAATTTCGGAACTTATGAACACAACTGTCATTCCTTCTTCTGCCAGCTTAATTACCAGCTTCTGAATTTCTGTCTTTGTTCCAACATCAATACCACGTGTAGGTTCATCAAGAATAAGGAACTCAGGATGAGTTACAAGCCATCGACCAATAATAACTTTCTGCTGGTTACCACCTGAAAGCTGCTTTATAAGGGTTTCAGAGGAAGGTGTCTTTATGTTGAGAGCCTTAATATATTTATTTGTAAGCTCCAACTGTTTTGCCATAGGCAAAAGTTTGAATACACCTGTCTTTGCCTGCAAAGCAATCATCATGTTTTCGCGGATAGTCAAATCAGCAATAATGCTTTCTGCTTTTCTGTCTTCTGGCAGATATGCCATGCCGCGTTTAATAGAATCTATAGGAGCTTTAGCCTTAAGTTCTTTACCATTAAAGAACAGCTGACCGCTATCAGGTTTGTCTGCACCGTAAATGGCACGTACCATTTCAGAACGACCAGAACCCAAAAGCCCTGTCAGTCCGACAACCTCGCCTTTCTTTATAGTTACATCAAACGGTTTAATTGTACCGTCATGAGTCAAAGCAACAGCTTTTATAATTTCAGGAACATCACTATTTTCGCTTATTTTGTTATTATTATGCAAGGAATCCAATTCCTTTACTTCGTGGCCAAGCATGGCCTGAACAAGTTTAAGTCTTGGAAGTTCACTTACTGTATGCTGACCTTCAAGTTCACCGTTGCGAAGAACAGTAATCTTATCACAAACAGCATATACCTGTTCAAGGAAGTGGGTAACGAATATAATTCCTTTACCGTCAGCTTTAAGCTGCTTCATTACATTGAAGAGGTTTTCAACCTCATGATCATCAAGGGAAGAAGTTGGTTCGTCAAGAATAAGAACCTTACAGTCAAAATTAACAGCACGTGCAATAGCAACCATCTGCTGGATTGCAACGGAATATTCACCAAGGGCACGGGTTACGTCAATGTCTTCAAGACCTACGTAAGAAAGAATTTCCCGAGCTTTTAAATTCATCTGCTTCCAGTCAACAGAAAAAAACTTTGTTCTAGGCTCATGTCCGGCGAAAATGTTTTCTGCCACAGAAATATTAGGGCACAAGTTTACTTCCTGGAATACTGTACTTATTCCATTCATTTGTGCCTCTTCCGGAGAATGGTTATTTATTTCCTTGCCCTCAAGATAGATTTCTCCAGAATCACGAGTATGAACACCCGTAAGAACTTTGATAAGAGTACTTTTTCCAGCTCCGTTTTCACCCATGAGAGCATGGATTTCACCCTGACAGAGCGTAAAATCTACGTTTTGCAGGGCTTTAACTCCAGGGAATGTCATGGATATATTTTTCATTGAAAGCAGAACATCATTTGCCATCATCACACCTTCTTTTTTTGAAAATAAAAGCCGGAGTGAGAATGATTCCGCTCCGGCTTACGGCTATACAAACTTTACACTAAGGAATTAGTATTTGCGGTTTGGAAGCTCATCAGCAGCTTTCAAAGCTCCGCCAACACCATTCTTGTCGAATACAAGCTCTGTTACGTACTGGATCTTTTCAACCTTCTGCTTGTTCTCAAGCTTCTGGATGATTTCTGCTGTACGTGGACCGTGGAGTGGGTTACACTCTACAGCACAGTTGATTTCACCGTTGATCATTCTGTTGAATGATTCGTGTACAGCATCGAAACAGATGATGATGATGTCTTTTCCAGGTTTCTTACCAGCAGCCTTGATTGCGTCGATTGCACCCCAAGCCATGTTGTCGTTTTCTGCATATACAACATCAATCTTTGAAACTGACTTCAGGATAGATTCCATAACTTCCTGACCCTTTGACTGTGTGAATTCACCTGTCTGCTGAGCAACAATCTTCCAGTTGCTGTGAGCCTTAACAGCTTCTTCAAGCCCCTGTGTACGTCCAATCTGAGCAGAAGCACCGATTGTTCCCTGAAGGTCAACGATGTTGATTGTTTCTTTATCACGTCCTACTGACTTAAGATATGCTTCGAGCCACTTACATCCGTCCTGTCCTTCTTTAAGGAAGTTTCCACCAACCCAAGCTGTATACAAGCTGTCATCAGATACTTTCATCATACGGTCAGAAAGGATAACTGGGATTCCAGCTTTTTTTGCTTCCTGAAGAACTGTTTCCCAACCTGTTTCAACAACTGGAGCAACTACGATGTAGTCAACATCCTGCTGGATGAAGTTACGGATTGCTTTAATCTGGTTTTCCTGCTTCTGCTGAGCATCATCAAAAATCAATTTGTATCCGTTTGCTTCAACGAATGTGTCTTTGAAAGACTGTGTGTTAGCAAGACGCCAGTCTGATTCTGCACCAACCTGTGCATATCCAACTGTAATAAGTTTTGTAGCAGCAGTCTTAGATTTCTTAGCTTTCTTTTCTTTCTTTGCTTTAGCAGCGAACATTGAGCTAACTGCAACAGCAGCCATCAGAGTTACAGCAACAAGTTTTTTCATTTTCATATTCAGTTCCTCCTAAGAACATTAACATTTTATGGTCTTAGTATACGTCAGGCAAAGGTAGAAGTACATGTAAAATTTTATGAATTTTTGTTCAACATTTTTAGAATTTCTTTAGTCTTTTTTTGAATTTTTCTAAAGTTTTTCAAAAAAGTGTACTTTCTTACCGTAAAAAGTTTAAAAAATTAAGACTTTGATGCCTCTAACATCTTTGCCTTTAATTCCTGCTCAATCAAAGCAAGCTCCTTCTCTGCATTACGGCGTCTTTCCTTGCCCTCTGCCTGAATTCTAAGAACTTCATCCATCGTGCTGATAAGCTGCTCATTCGTATGCTTTATAGTCTCAAGGTCTACAATGCCACGCTCGGCCGCTTTGGCAGTTTCTATAGTTGCCATCTTGAGAGCGTCGGCATTTTTCTTAAGAAGCTCGTTCGTCATGTCGGAAACTGCACGCTGTGCCTTTGCTGCCTGATTTGAATGGTCCACACCGATGGCAATCACCATCTGGTTCTTCCACATTGGAATGACGTTTACAATTGTAGAGCGGATTTTTTCCACCATTTCCGTATCGTCACTCTGCACCGTTCGTATCTGTGGACCACTCTGAAGTGCAATCGTCTTAGTAAGTTCCAAATCGTAAATCTTCTTTTCAAAGCGGTCACACATAGCAGCTAAATCCCTTGCAGCCTGAACATCTTCTGCAAGTCCTGATTCCGTTGCCTTTTTCTGCAAATTGACAAGCTCTACGTTTCTTGTTTCTTCAAGCTTTTTCTTTCCTGCAAAAATATACATGGCAAGTTCTTTGAAATATGCAAGATTTGCCTGATACATCTGATCAAGCATTGCAATATCTTTCAGTAATGTAACCTCATGCTTTTCAAGTTCTGTAGTAATTACATTTACATTAGTTTCTACCTTTGAATACTTGGCTTTCAGAGTGGCAAGTTTATTTGCACCTTTCTTAAACAAAGCCTTAAGCCCTGTTTCTTTTTCGTCAACATCAAATCCCTTAAGCTCGCTCATGAGGTTTATTATCAGTTCGTTGACAGGCCCCATATCCTTAGTACGAACACCAGCCATTGCCTTTTCGGCAAAGATAGAAAGCTTTTTCTGTGCACCAGAACCATAATTTAAAATGGCATTGGAATTTGATAAATCAATCTGCTTTGAAAATGCCTCAACCTGAGCTTTCTCTTCCTCTGTAAGAACAATTTCCTCTTTTATTTTATCTTCTTTTACAGTAGGTACTGCAGCTGGCGTCACAACAGCAGGTGTGGCAGCTTCCTCAGCTGGAGCACCAAAAGTTAAGTTTGGTGTTAATGTCAAGTTTGGTGTTTCTGTTTCGAATTCCATAATTCACTCCTATTTATATTGTTTTCTATTATCAGATTATTATAAAAGCGCATCCTGCTTCATCATTGTTTTCATGGCACTAATGTCCGCAGAAATATCCCAAGAGGTACTTTCAAAAAGTTGATTAAGCAAGTTTACAAAGGCACTGTTTATAACATCCGTTGCTTCTTCAATTTCCTTTTGTGACTTTGTAATGTTTTCAAGAGAGTTTCCTGCCTTTCGCAAATCCACATAACTTTGCAAAAGCCTTTCTGTTGTAGGAAGATAGTATGCCATAAACTTTCGCAAATCTCCTGCAATATCAGGGCTTTCCTTTAGTTTCTTAAAAATTGAAAGGGCTGTTGCTTCAAGCGTATAAAGCTTATCGGACATGCTTTCTGTATCAGGAATCAAATCATTAAAATAGCGAATCTTGTTTAAATATTCATTTCCATCTTTCAGGATGCTCTTAACATCTTTTGGCAGATTTTCGTCAATGGTAAAATAAGACTTTGGAGCTTTTTCATCCGGTTGCACACTTGAAGCATTTTTGTCCGTACCAGAATTCTTTTTTGAATGAGAACCTTTGTGTGACGTTGTATTATATGCCTTACTTTTTAAGTACTCTTTATAAACTTCATCAGTGAGCATAAGCGTTGTATCTTCCTTGTCAAGCACGGCATAAGGCAGATAGCCCAAAGCTTTCATACGCTTTATCTGATACACTACATATTCAAGAGTTTTTCCTGTTTTATCTGAAAGTTCCTTAATTGTAATATAGGATCTGTCGCCAACAATCTTACCGAACTGGAAAAAGTCTTTTACAAGCTTCTCCTTTTTTCTTCCTGACATAATCAAGGATGTTCCTCCTAGCAAAGCTAGCCCGGAAAAAATCCAAAAACCTATGTGTTCTCCAGCCCCAGTCTCTTTGTCTCCAATAAGAACAAGATCTCCCAAAAGAACGAGCGTCGCAATAAAATCAATGAACGAGCCCATAACAATCTTAACAAGGCTGACAATTCGGGTGCTATACTTGTTGACCCTGACCGAAAAAAATGGAGTTCTTTCTCTTGTTCCCATTATTTCAGAGGTTATGACAGAGCCTAAGGAAGACGCAGCTCCTCCAATGGCACTCTTTACATCCCTTGAGAGATTTGAAAAATCTCCCGTTTCGGAGGCTTTATTTATACTATTTAATATATCCTCGCCATATTTAAAAATATCTTTATTATTCATAACTTTCCCTTGAAATTATAAAATCTCTTTATAAAATTTGCAATTATTTTCAGTCAAACCAGTACGAAGAGACTTTAGAAAATCCTTTTGACTTAAAGATTTTTTCCGCATCTTCATACCCCTGCCGAATAAGTAGCTTTATCCTGCGCTCTGAAAAGTTTGTTGTTCCTTCAAACAAATTGCCTAATTCTATAGAAGGAATTATTTCCATAATATTTTTATCATCATAATCTATTATCCTTACACGCTTTTTAAGCGTAGATACACTTTCAAGATAAACGACAATTATATTTTTTATGCCTGCATCATTTTCTATTATAGGAGTAATTGGTACATTATCGCCACCGTAAACTTCATCACCGCCTCCA
>CACXDK010000043.1 GCA_902766345.1 uncultured Spirochaetaceae bacterium
GAATCCTGAAAGATTATTGAATAATTTCATAGTATTTTTGAAATCTCCTGATCTAATTTTAAGAGGGCATCATAATCTTTTACACCTGGTGCAGATTCTATTCCGCTCGAAATATCTATGAGTTCTGGCTGAAAATCTCTTACAACTGTTGCTACATTGTCTGGATTTATCCCACCTGCAAGCCAGAGTTTTGTTTTTTTTGCAACTTGCTGAACAAGCTCGGCGTTAATCCTTGTTCCTGTCCCCCCAAGTTCTGTTCCTGATTTTGCATCAATAAGGATTCTTGGTTCTCCTTTTTGACGTAATTCTGTAATTTTTTCTAAATCTTGCTGTGTACTTACATTAACAACGGCATAATGAGGAATTTGTTTTATATCATCCCTCTGGAAGAACTGTTCTACAGCTGTTTGTCCATGCAGTTGCAGAATGTCAAGAACTCCTTCTTTTACAAGTGCTATTGCTTCTTTTCCTTCTTCGCTGTTACATTCTGTAATTACTCCGACAAGAACAGGCTTTTGATCTGTATCAAAATTCGGTTCGCAGGTTTCTGGCATTTCTGCCGCTTCCTGATCAAAGTGTTCATCTAGGATTGTGCGTACCTGTCTTACAATATCATTTTTGACATTTCTTTTGCTTTTTGCACAGAAAATGAATCCTAGAAAATCTGGTGCAATTAATGTTGCGGCAAGCGCATCGTCTGCTGTTGTTAATCCGCATATTTTTATAAGAGGTCTTTTTATGCCTTTTTCTGTTCTGTTATGCAACATTTGTGCATATTCAAGCCAAAACTCAGAATGTGGTGTTTTTTTTGCGTTTACAAAATTACTTACAAGGGCGGATGCTTCTGCAGGATTTCGTGCAGCGGCTTCTCCTAATAACATTCCTGTAAATCCTAAGCTTCCTGCAAAGTCTGCTGACATAGGAGTACGTACTCCGCTTTCAAAAATGACTCTTGCATCTTTTCCTAGTATTGCTTGAATGTCAGGAAGCAGTCCTGCGGGGGTAAGTAAATCTATGCTGAAATCTTTTAAATCGCGTGCATTTACACCGCAGACTATATATTTTTTATTTACTTTTTTAGCAACATAAGCAAGCTTCTGCAGATCTTCTTGAAGCCTTAGTTCTATAAATGCTGTCATGCCTAATTGCTCACATTTTGCTGCCATTGAAAGCATTGTATCTTTGTCCAGTATACGTGCAATTAAAAGTACAGCATCTGCACCGCATCTATAAGCAATGTCAATTTCTTCTGGAGCAAGCAGGAAGTCTTTTCTCAAGATGGCGACTCGTTTTGCGTTTGGATGATTTTCTGCATAGTCGTCAACAGCTTTGCATGCATTTAATAAATCCAGTAGTGTTCCTTTGAAATAGTTTGTTTCTGTCAGTACAGAAATTGCACTTGTTCCTGCTGCTGCATATGCTGTTGCTGTATCTGCTGCATTCAGGTCTGGAGCAATGTCTCCCTTACTAGGGGATGCTCTTTTTATTTCCAAAACAACACCTTTTTGTGCAATAAAAGGAACGACGTTTCCCCTTGTTCGTTCTGCTGGAATATCAATTCCAAAACTATAACCTTTTGCTTTTATGTCCGCTCTTCTTTTTTCTACAATTTCATCTAAAATATTTGTTGCCATCATTCCTAAGCATATAGCATTTTGTATAAAAGATAAATGGGTACCCCATTCTACTGTGCTCATTCTTAAAATATTCTATGTACTAGAACAATTTTTTGTGTATATGGTATAATAATATCTGAAATCTATTGTAATAATTCTATTTAAGGAAATAATACATGAAGTTTGTCAGTACGAGAGATGAAAAAAATATAGTTAGCTTCAGTAAGGCATTGTTGAATTGTATGCCGGCAGACGGTGGTTTGTACGTTCCCTATGAATGCGAAGATCTTCGCAATTGGATTTTATATGCAGATGAAAATACTTCTTTTGCAAATCTTGCAGGAACTTTAACTTCTGCTTTAATAAATAAAGAATTCAGTCCTATTATCTGTGAGGCAATTGCTACCAGAGCATTTTATTTTGAGCCTGTAATAAGGCAGTTAGATAAAAATCTTTATATTATGGAGCTCTATCACGGTCCTACTGGTACCTTTAAAGATTTTGGAGTTTCTTATTTGTCAGCTGCATTGGAAACCGTTTTGCAGATGCATGATGAAAAGTCTATACTGCTTGATGCAACAACAGGAGAGTTAGGGGCTTGTATGGCTCAGGCTCTTAAAGGTAAAAAACTTGTAAAAAGTGTTCTGCTTGCTCCTAAAGGTAAATTTCGCGGAATGGATGAGAGTTGTTTTGTATGGAATGGTGGCAATGTATATCCAATTGAGGTAGATGGAACGGATGAAGATTGTCACAATCTTATAAGAAAAGTGTTCAGTAATTCTGAGCTGGTAGAAAAATATCATTTGACTGTTGCTAATACTGCAAATATTGGACGCTTGTTGCCACAGGCATTTTTCTATACTTTTGCATTTTCACGTATAAAGAAAAATGTATACGGTGACATTTTTTATGCCTTACCAGTTGGTAATTATGGTAATCTTGTTTCTGGGTTGTACAGCTGGAAGCTAGCTCTGCCAGTAAATGGTTTTATTGTTCCTATTTCTGAAAACTTGCGTTTTGATGCAGAAGGTAGGGTTATGGTAATGGATAGCTTTGTTCCTCTTGGAGAACGTTTTAAGGCGGATCCTGCAGATCCTTCTAACTTGGAACGTATGGAGCACATATTTAAAGCAAACTCTTTGTTGCTGCGAAGTTTTGTATATCCTTCTGATGTATCTCAGCTTGATACTGCTGATGCTTGTAAGGAACTCTTTACA
>CACXDK010000044.1 GCA_902766345.1 uncultured Spirochaetaceae bacterium
GACACAATGGATGTTTTTCCACCATATATGGAAACAGATCAAGCATACAGAATAGAACTTGATTTTGATGAAATTGCAAGAATTGCTCGTTTTGATGTTATTACAGGAAACACAATAGAAGAATTAGATGAATTACAGTTATACCCTGCAAAACACTTTGTTGTTCCACAGGAAATGCTTAATTCTGCAGCAGAAAGAATTACACTGGAACTGAAGGACAGAATAGAAGAACTTCGTGCACAAGGAAAACAGTTAGAGGCAGAACGTTTAAAGACCCGTACAACTTACGACATAGAAATGATGAAAGAAATGGGATATTGTTCTGGCATTGAAAATTATTCAGGTCCAATTTCTGGCAGAAAACATGGAGAACCTCCTGCAACACTTCTGCATTACTTTCCAGATGATTTTTTGTGCATGATAGATGAAGCTCATGTTACTGTACCTCAGATTGGGGCCATGTATGAGGGAGACAGAAGCAGAAAACAAAATTTGATAGATTTTGGCTTCAGATTACCAAGTGCTCTGGACAATCGACCGTTAAAAGCAGATGAATTTACAAAGAAGATGAATCAAGTCATCTTTGTAACAGCAACGCCTCGCAAAGAAGAAGTACAAAAATCTTCACAGGTTGTAGAACAGCTTATTCGTCCAACGGGCTTATTAGATCCTTTGATTGATGTCCGCCCTACAGAAGGTCAGATGCAGGATATTTACAAAGAAGTTCAAGAACGCATACAAAAGAAAGAACGATCTTTAATTCTTACACTGACAAAGAAAATGGCAGAAGATCTGACAGACTACCTGACAGGTCTTAACATGAAAGTAAAATACATACATTCCGAAATTGACACTTTTGAACGCGTTGAAATTCTAAAGAGTCTCCGTACAGGAGAAATCGATGTATTGATTGGAATCAACTTGCTAAGAGAAGGCATTGACTTACCTGAAGTTTCGTTTATAGCAATTCTTGATGCAGATAAAATTGGATTTTTAAGAAGCACAACATCACTCATTCAGATTATTGGACGAGCAGCACGTAACGCAGAAGGAAAAGTTGTTATGTATGCGGACAGAATGAGCGATGCAATGAAAGAAGCGCTGGATGAGACTAAACGCCGAAGAGAAATTCAAGAAGCATACAATAAAGAACATAATATTACGCCGAAAACAATTTCTAAAGCGGTTGAAGATATTCTTGAACACAAAAAAGAAGAAGCTGCAGCAACGGCGGATGTTGAAATAAAGGCAATCAAAAAGAATGCAAACCTGTTTGTGCCAGCACAAAGACATAAACTTATTGAAGTGCTTAAGAAAGAAATGATGGACGCTGCTGACAGGCTTGACTATGAACAGGCTGCAGCTCTTAGAGACCAGATTATTGAAATAGAAAAGACTTACGGAAAATAAAGCTAGCCAAGCCACATTGTCTAGCCAAGAAGTTCCATAAGTGCATCATGGTCAACAGCTTTTAAGCTATGCTTTATTTTTTCATACTTTTCTTTGAAGTCCTGTGGCATACGGTATTCTTCCAGCATAGCAATTACGTTATCTGCATTATTAAAATCAAAAGCCTCTACAAAACCTTTTAATGTAGCCAAAGCATCATTCAAATCTGTCTGAGAAATTTCCTGACGCGTATCTTCTTTTGCAACAGAATTAGAATAATCTTTGCCCAAAAAAGCTCCAATTAACGGTTTATACGCAAGATAGTCTTCAACCAACTTAGGAGTAAGTGCATTTATCTCATCAATATTTTTTTCGTTTCCACATTTTTCCAAATACAAAGAACGGCTAGACAAATCTTGAGCACCTATTAAGCGTGCAGAATTTTTAAGGGCATGAACCTGAACTGTATATTCACGAATATTCTGCTCTTCTGCAAATTTCTTAATCTTCGAAGCTTGATCTTCTATCATCTCATAGAAATTTTCAGCAACGGACAGAAAGTTATCCATTCCACCGCAATATTTCAATGCATCGTTTATATCAATCTTAAAGCGTTTATAAAAATAAGAAGACAAATCTATTGAAACTGAAGAATTTTCAGGAGAAGCTTCTTCTTTTGAATCCAAGAAGCCTTCATCCCCCTTGTGAAGAACTTTATCGCTAGGAAGATATTTTATAATCATAGCTTCCAATTCTTCACTTACTACAGGTTTACTCAAATAATCAGTAAAACCAGACTTTATGTAATTTTCCCTTGCACCAGAAACAGCATTGGCCGTCAATGCAATTGCAGGAGTTTGTGCACATGCATTATCAGGATTTTCCTGTAATATATGATATGCCTCTACACCATCCATTTCTGGCATCTGATGGTCAACAAAAAGAATGTCATATTTTGTCTTAGTTGCTTTTTCAATAAATTCTTTTCCACTGTTTGCAGTTTCAATCTGAATTCGAGTTCTTTTCAGCAAACCTCGAATAACAGACAAGTTGACAGAAATATCATCAACAACAAGTATAGATGCAGTAGGAGCCTGAAAACTTTCCTGATATTCTTTCTGTTCAACATTCTGCTTATGGCGTTCATTAAAATTACCCATTGCAGTCCATTCAACAATCTTCTGGGTAACAGCAAAAGAAAACTCACTTCCCTTTCCGTATTCACTCTTTACATTAAGCTGAGAATCCATCAAGTAAAGGAGTTTTTTTACAATGTTAAGACCAAGTCCTGTTCCCTCAATACTTCGGTTTCGCATTTCCTCCATACGCTCAAAAGGAGAGAATAGCCTAGGTAAATCTTCCGCCTTCATACCAATACCTGTATCAGATACAGATATATTCATTATGATGGAAACATCATCACGTTTTTCCCAACCGATGTTCAGAACAATAAAGCCTTCATTTGTATATTTTACTGCATTCGTCAGAATGTTTATTACACACTGTTTTATACGGTTTTCATCGCCATTCAAACGATATGGCATGGTAGGATCTATATTAACAACAAGCTCAAGGTTTTTCTTTTTTGCACGAGGCAAAATCATATTCATTATATCATTAATCATAGAAGACAAATCATAATCAGTCTCTATAATCTCCATTTTTCCAGCTTCTATCTTAGAAAAATCAAGAACATTGTTAACAAGAGAAAGCAATACTTTTCCAGAACTTTGGATATTGCTTGCATACTCTTTTATATTTGCATCCTTTGTTTCTCGCAAAATCATCTCATCCAATCCAAGAACTGCATTTATAGGAGTTCGGATTTCATGAGACATGCTCGAAAGGAATTCGCTTTTTGCCTTGTTTGCAGCATTAGCAGCAGCCGCCATCTGCTCAAGCTCTGTTGTTGTTGCTTCAAGAAACTTTACAAGACGCTGTGCAAGAGGAATGACAACATTGTCATTTTCCCATTCGGACTCATCTTCCTGATCAAGCTGACGGTGCTTAGCAAGAGCTTCCATTAACTCTTTGTGTTTCATTTCACCTTCTCTCATTCCAACCGAAATAAGAGATGAGTTTAAAACTCCACCACCACCATTTTCATCAAGCATAAATTCACAAGAACCATAACCATGACTGTAATTCTGGTTTACAGCCTCATAACAGGAAAGCTCTCTTTCAGCATCTTCCTTAAGGAATGAAGTTCTTGAAACACAAATAAACAACATCAAAGCTTGAGATTCAAACTCATTCAATGCAATTGTATCATTAAGAGATTCCATCAGGATATCATGAAGGTTTCCATAGCTAAACTGTATTTTTTCGCCTTCGTAAATATCCCCAGAGAAAACAACACTTTTACCGTCAAGTTCAGTTGAACCAATACGTCCTACTTTTATGCCTTTTCTATCAACAACAAGAGGGAAGTCCGCACTATTCTGGCGGAAATATTTGTTTGGTAAAACTCCCAAATATTTTTTATAAATATCAGTAGCAGGAGCATCATCAATCTTGTATACCCAGGAATTACGAGCTTCCGTAACAGTCATCTTTTTACCAAACGGCTTCCATCCAAAATTATAGCCCACCTTTATATGAAGATTTTCACCTTTAAAGAGGACTACAATAATTCCATAATTATATAATTCTTCTGAAAATATGTAAGGAATTGTAGAGACATTTGACATGTCTTTAACACTTGCCATCATCCCAAAAAATGGAATATGAGATTCATAGCTGGAAACTGCGGTAAAAAAATCAGAAATTGCAAGAGAATGACCAGCACCAAAAACCAAAGCCCCTTTTGCATCTTCAGTTCGAAGAAGTTCCTCGCCTATTATGTCACCTACAGAAAAAGGATCATCATTGGTACAGTCAAAATGGTGAACAATAAAACTTGTTTCCTCAAAAAAAAGAAAACTGCATAAAGTTCCGCTGGATTCACTCCAAGAAGAAGAATTTCCAGAAGAAGTTGTCAATCCAACAAGCACAATGTCAGGGAGTTCTCTTTTTACAGTATTAATAATAGATTGAATGTAAAATGAGTCAGAACTGGATTCATAAACCTGTAAAAGCTTGTTTTTTGAATTACGGTAAGCATCTCCAGTCTTTATAGAACAGACAAGCTGGAAAAATTCTCCCATTCCATGAACAACGCGTGTATATTGAATCACAGCTATCTACTCCCCTTATGTCCAACTTCAGATAAAACTATCTTCCTTTAAAGAAATCATCTATCTTCTGAATAAGCTGATCAGGTTCCTGATTTTTCAGTAAGTATTTTTCAGGCTTTGCAGACAAAATCTTCATAACTGTCTCCTTATCATCTTTTGAAGTAAGGAAAATAACAGGAATCAATGCGGTACGAGGGTCATTCTTTAGCATTTCAAAAACCTGAAGACCAGAAGCACCTGGCATTTCATAGTCAAGCAAAATCAAATCAATACCTTGCTGATCCTGTGTCAAAAACGATATTGCATTTATGCCTGATGTAACAATTGAAACATCATACTTCTTTGAAAACAGATTACTCATTGCACGCAAAGCTGTGGCATCATCGTCAACAACAAGAATTCTTTTTTTACCTGCATTAGGTCCGTTATGAAGCTGCAAATTCTTTAATTTTGTCAGAATATCAGGCACATTTACAGGCCGTGTAAAACTAGCAGTTACTAAAGCCTTTGGGATAAATTCATTAACAGCGTTTATTTCGGTTTCATTACCAATAAGATACAATACACGGTCTTTCATATCTTCTGACATTTTAGATTTGAAAAATTTCATTGTTCCACTGAACAATGTAGTATTTCCTTCCAAATAGACTATAAAAATATCAGGAAGAGGTTCAAGCAACTGAATTTCAACAATATCAGGCTGGCTGGTAACAACTTCAAAACCTATATCAGATACACTTTTTATTAAAGTTTTAACGAGAAAATTAGTTTCTGTACAAACAAGTAAAATTTTATTATCCATAAAGACCATCCTTTTTCTTTTAATTATACCACAGTATTTATGAATGGGGAAAAAAATTTTACTAATTTTAATGTTTTCGGGAATTCAACGACCGTTCGGTTTTATCTATCACTTCGTCAGGAGTACTGGCTCCGGCAGTAATGCCCACAGCTTCCATATCGTAAAATTCTGGAGGAATTTGCGTTTCATTTTCAATTAACGCCGCATGACATATACTAGCTGCAGTTTCATACAATCTGCGAGTGTTTGCAGAGTTTCTACCGCCAATAACAAGAATGCCGTCAACCTGCCCAGCCAAGTCTTTTAGGGCATTCTGCCTCTCCAAAGTGGCAGAACAAATAGAATTAAAAACTACAATCTTATCATTTTTTGACTGCAACACAGCCGTAATCTTCTTAAATTCTTCTGGACTAAACGTAGTCTGAGCAATAAGTATACTTTTTTCAGGAACAGAAAGCTTACAAGCCTCATCAACATCCTGTACAACAAAAGTCTGAACAAAATGCTCTTCCGCAAAACCTATGATACTGGTTACTTCTCCATGATTTCTGTCACCAGCAATAATAACCGCATAGCCCTTTTCACTCCATTCTGCAGCTCTTTTCTGACTCAAATGAACACGCGGACAAGTAGCATCCACAATCTGAACAGAAGCCTGTTCTAGCTGACGCATAACCGAAGGAGTTGTCCCGTGAGCACGGATTATTACAAC
>CACXDK010000045.1 GCA_902766345.1 uncultured Spirochaetaceae bacterium
AAACGTTTCCAGCAGAAACGTCATGGCGTAACTGTTGAATAATTCTCAGTTCTAATAATTTCCATAAAAAAAGAGAGTTCGTACAGATTTTGTGCGGACTCTTTTTTATTGACAAAAGTTGTTATTATTCTTATACTAAAAATATCGGTTCATTTTTAGGGGATGCACCGGTTTCGACAGCTAAGAGTAATCTTGTGTTGCAGGTGAGGCTACTTCTGACCTCTAATCAGTTGAAACAAATAACTGAAGACGATTCTTTCGTAGAAAACGAGCAGTTTGCTCTCGCTGCTTAAGCAGCGGAACCGGAACCTATGCTGTGCTGTTCCTAACGGCATAAAGTTCTGTTACCAATAGGGACTTGCTTTGTATTTTGTCTGGAATTTACAGGGGACTTTATCCAGAATAAGGAGACGACGCCTTTGAAGCCGCTACCGTTTCCCGACAATCACCTCGCTTCAATAAACCTGTAGAGGCACCTGGTTAGCTTAATTGGACGCGGGTTCAATTCCCGCCATCTCCATTTAACAAAAAAAAGCCAGATTTCTTGATTATCAAGGAATCTGGCTTTTTTTTCGCACTTTTAGCTATTTTGTTTTTTATATTATTTTATCTTTCGTACAAAGGCATCTCTATATCCAAATGCCTTAAACTTTTCAAGAGCTGCACCATATTCATCACCAGTCAAAGGACCAACCATTACTTTATACCCTTCTCTAGTGTCAAATGGTACTAATATAATAGGATACTTATCGTATCTGTTTACAATCTTCATTCCTGCATCAGATGTTGTTACAGTAGCAATCTGAACATAATAACTTCCGTTTCTCAAATTCTTATCTTTTATGATAACGTCTTTCTTTTCAGGAACAGGCTTTGGTTTTGAAGTCTCAACAGGAGTTTCGACCTTCTTCTTCGGCTCTTCCTTCTTAGGAGCAGTTTTAGCTTTTGGCTTTGGCTGCTGTCTTGCATATTTAGGATCATATTTAGGTACAACCGCATCTGTTGGATTAAGAGAGAATACAGAAGTTGTTTCTACAATTTCTTCAATTTCAGGAACATAAACTTCTTCTTCCTCATCTTCAAATTCTTCATCTTCAGAATCATCTGTTTCTGCAATAACCTTAACTTCAGGTTCATCTTTTATTGCATCTGTTTCAATAGAATCTGCAAAATTAAATGGTTCTGCAGCAGCAACAGGTTCATCATTAAATTTTTCTATAACAGCAGAAGCTTTTTCTGGCTTTTTTTCCTGTTCCTGAACCGCTGGAGTTTCAATTCCAGTTTCTACAATAGCTTCAAGCGGCTCTGTTGTTATCTTTTCAAGAGGAACTGTATCTACAGGAGTTTCAACAGTCTGTTTCGGCGTAACAGGTTCTGTTTCTGTAAGAAAATAATCTGTAAATTCTTCTTTTACAGGCTCAAAACTATCATATACAGGCTCTAGTTTTTCTTCTTTCTTTTCCGGAATAACAACAGGCTCTGGATCCTCAAAGTCTTCAACAGCTGTTTTTGCAACATCTGCTACAACAGGAGCTGAGGCAATTGCTTTTTCTGCAAAAGATTCTGACTCTGTAGCTATAACAGGTTCTTCTTCAGGTACAACCTCTTCCTCAACTTTTTCATCCAATGCAGACAAATCTGCAATAGGTTCTATTCTTGTTTCAACTATATTTTTTTCTTCTTCCTGTTCCTCTTCTGCATCTACAGAAGTTTCTGATACATATAAAGGCTCTGTATAATCTTCATCTTCGACATCAGATTCATAAGCAGTTTCTGGAACATCAGTATTTTCAGTAAAATCGTCGTCTTCAACCTCATCGAAAGTCTCTTCTGTTACATAAGAAACAACAGGTTCTTCTTTTACTTTTGAAACAGGCTTATTATCAAAAGTGTTTTCAGGAACAGTTTCTTCATCAGCATATACAGAAGCTCCATAAGAAAGAACTCCCGAACCTGCTGCAATTTCATCAAAATCATCAGGACGAGGACTAAGCTTAATTCTAAGTTGTACAGAAAAATCAATTCCAAGTTTACTTGCAACTTCTGGAGCAATTAAAATGGCAGCATCTTCAGAATCATCCAATGTACCAAGATTTAAAACGCTAACCTCTGCCCCATTCTGAGGATTAGAAATTGAAATGCTATCGCCAGGAAGATAATTTTTTGCTTTTGAAAAATAACCGGAAGGCAATTCATTATCCTGAGATATTTTTACACTTCCAAAAGTATAGGTCTTAGAATCTGCAGCAAATGCAAGACAGAGTGCTATATTCAGAATCGAAAATAAAACCAGTAATTTCTTCATATATACAAAAGACCTCATCTTTCTATTAAAAATTTATTAATTTCAGTTGCAACTGCACGTGAAAAAACAGCTACACCATTTTTATTATCAGAAGAATCTTTGACTTTACCAACATTTCTCTTCCCAGAAGATAATTTTGCTCCAGATTTCGCATCAAATACTTCCCATTTGATTTCCTTTATATTACGAAGGATAACAGCTTCTGGATTACAGGAAGAAGAAACATCATATTCCATTACTAAAGCAATAAAATAACGGCACAAACCTTCCTGAGATTCATCAAGAGATTTATAATATATAGCCTGATCTTCTTGTTCACTAAAAGAAACTGCCGTTGGAAAATTCGTTACGATATCCCCTTGATCAAAAAAATAGTCAAAAAAAGTATTCTCAACCACAACAGAAGCAGAACGAATTTTTTCCTGACTAGAATCATGTTGAATAATCTGAAACGAAATTGCAGCGGCAGTCGCAGCATTCACTACAAACCCCATTAGAACCAACAACGATACTAAAAATTTTGGTCTGCAGAGTTTTCCCATTTTTATCCCCTCGAGAAAAAAACTTCTCTACTTTGTACATCGGCAAATTTAAGTCTCAGTTTACAAAATCTTTCTATTGTTTAGATATAAAATCTATGTTAGTATAAATAGGAACACTTTTCAGAGGAAATCATGAATAAAGTCGAAACACATCTTTACATCATTGGAGCTGGATTTGCAGGTCAAATGATTGCAAAAGATTTAATGAGAAAAAAGATATTTGGTACAGTTGCAGCCTTTCTTGATGATAACAAAGATCTGATCGGTACAAAAATAGACGGAATACCTGTTTTAGGTCCAATAGACCAAGTAGCAGCATTACTTAGAGTAAGTGCTATTGATGAGGCAATCATATCAATACCAAGTGCTAGCGGTGAACGGATAAGAAACATACACAATATTTTAAAAAGCAATGGTTTTTTCAGAATAAAAATTCTGCCGTCTATAAGCCAAGTAATTGATGGAAAAGCTCACCTTGTACAAACTCGTAATATAAATCCCTTAGACATACTGGGTAGAACCCCTATTATAATTCCACTGCACGAGAGCCTTGCCTATCTGAAAGGAAAAAGAGTTCTCATAACAGGTGCTGGCGGTTCTATTGGAAGCGAACTTGCAAGACAGTTGCTTTCAGGTGGAAGCGAAAGACTGTATCTATTCGGACATGGAGAAAACTCAATAGTTAAAATATACCGAGAACTCCATATTCTGCAAAATGAAGGTGTCGGGGAAAAAGCTTCTGTAGTACCTATCATTGGAGACATGAAAGATAGGGAGTATGTAAAATATATCATAAAGAAAACAAGGGCAGATGTTATTTTCCATTGTGCTGCATATAAGCATGTTCCAATGATGGAAGAAAATCCTGTCGCAGTTATAGAAAACAATGTTTTAGGAACAAAAAATCTTCTTGACGCAGCATTGGAAAGCGGAACAGAACGATTTGTTCTCATATCAACAGATAAAGCTGTAGATCCTGTAAGTGTATACGGTGTAAGCAAAATGTTGTGTGAAAAACTTATTACCGAATACTCAGCAAAAACATCTCAAAAGCAGTCATTCATGTTTGTCCGCTTTGGTAACGTACTTGGCTCAAGAGGTTCTATTCTACCAATATTCATGGAGCAAATTCAGAATGGCGGACCTGTCACCGTTACCGATAAAAACATGGAACGCTATTTTATGACCATTCCAGAAGCTTGTTCTCTTGTATTACAGGCAGGTGGCGTTGGACAAAATGGAGCTTCATATCTTCTGGACATGGGAGAACCTGTCAAAATTATTGATCTTGCAGAACAAATTATAAGATTCAGTGGTTTTGAACCATACGAAGACATAGACATAAAGTTTATTGGTGCTAGACGTGGAGAGCGACTAGTAGAACCTTTATGGCTCAAAGAAGAAAATCCTGTACCTACAGATTACAAAAAGCTCCTCAAATTAACAAACATTCCGTCTAAAACATTTAATTTAGACACACTCATAGAACAAATTCTACCGATCTGTACATTTGATGCTCAAAAACCTGATTTATATAGAAACAAAGAAGTTCTTGTTTCTATATTACGTCAAGCAGTTCCAACTCTCGATGAATTTTATAAAGAAGAAGAACAATTTGGCAAGCGCACAGATATGGCAACATCAGTAAAGGTGGTTTTATAAAATGGCAGATAATACTCTCAAAGTACCCTTTTTTAAGGCATCTATAGGAACGGAAGAAGAAGAAGCTGTGTTAAAAGTTTTACGCAGCGGATGGCTTACAACAGGTAAAGAAAATCTAGAATTTGAAAAAGAATTCGCAAAAAAAATAAATGTACCTTATGCCTTAGGTGTAAACAGTAATACAAGTGGCATGGTGCTTGCAATGGAAGCCTGCGGAGTAAAGCCAGGAAAAGCTGTAATTACAACTCCATACACATTTGTTTCAACAGCAGCCTGTGCAAGATTGCTTGGGGCAGATGTATATTTTGCAGACATAGAAGAAAACTCATATTCCATAGATCCTAAATCGATAGAAGCTATATTAAAAAGTGACAAAGGCAAAAATGTCGTTGCTATAGTTCCAGTCCACATTGCTGGAAATGTATGTAACATGGAAGCTATAATGTCACTGGCAAAACAATACGGAGTAAAAGTCATAGAAGACTGTGCACATTCATTCCCAAGTCCTACAAAACTTGGTTATGCAGGAGCTATTGGAGACATCGGTGTATTTTCATTCTATGTAACTAAAACAATTACCACTGGCGAAGGCGGAATGGTCACAACAAAAGATGAAGCGCTTGCCAAAAGAATGACAACAATGAGAATGCACGGCATGGACAGAACAACATGGGATCGCTATACATCACCAAAAGCATCATGGGAATATGACATTATTGCACCAGGATACAAATATAATCTACCGGATATTCTTGCGGCACTGGGACGAGTACAGCTTGCAAAAGCAGATTTATTCGATAAAAAAAGAAAAGCTCATGTAGAAAAATACAATGCAGCCTTTAAGGATATAGATTTTATAAAACTTCCTCCAACAGGCGAAGGAAACTCCTGGCATCTTTATCTTATGCGCCTAGACTTGTCAAAACTCACTTGTACAAGAGAACAGTTTGCAAAGGAATTACAAGCTTCTGGAGTTGGAATAAGTGTTCATTTTATTCCAGTATTCCATTTTTCTTACTGGAAAGATCTTTATAAAGATTTTGATGCAGAACATTTTCCTCATGCAGAAAAACAATATAATGAAACCATATCAATTCCTCTTTGGCCAGATATGACTGACGACATGATTTCTTATGTTATAGAGACAATAAAATCAATAGGAACAAAGTATCATGCCGACAGATAAACTGCCAGTAACAAAAAAATATTCTTCCCTAAAAAATAGAATCTCAGTAAAAAATGATTTTTACAGTGATATTGCATTTAAGAACATGCTTTATGCAATTACTATAAGAAGCCCTATTGATAGAGGAATAATTACATCAATCTTTCAGGAAACAATTCCAGACGGCTATTATCTTTTTACAGCACGTGATGTTCCTGGAAGCAATATGCTTGAAACTCCACAAGGAAAAATCTCCATTTTCAGTGAAGGAAATGTTTCGTACAAAGGGGAACCAATTGGCATTCTTGTAGGACCAGATGAAAGAACATTACTGCAGATTCAGCAGTCACTACAGATAAACTATGATACAAATACCATAGAAGACTATATAGAACCGTTGAACGATGAAAAAACAGAGTTGTCATCTCCATCATCTACAAAAAGAACTCTTGTCAGAGGAAAAGACGCAGAACATATTGAAGATATTTTTTCATCTGCAGAATATGTTGCAGAACATGAATGGACATACAATCTAAACACTCCTTATTACCGAGAACCTCAGGGAGCTGTAGCCCATTATGATGGAGAACAGCTTTCTGTATACACCCCGACACAATGGATAGTTAATCTTAGAAATGCTCTTTGTAAAACAACATCAATTGATACAGACAACATCATAATAAACAAAACAAAATCTTACGATCACACAACAAATAGCATCTGGTATAATACAATTATTTCCTGTCAGGTTGCCGTTGCTGCATATCATACCAAAAGCTATGTCAAATTAATGTACACTAGACAGGAACAGGAAACCTTTATTGACTGCATGACTCCTGTACACTTTAACTATAAATCTGCAGCCGATAAAGACGGACATTTACTTGCTGTAAAAGCAGATATTGACCTTGATACAGGCAGCAACAATCTTTTTGCAAACGAAATAATTGACAGACTGGTCATTTCTGCCTGCGGTTGCTACAGTGCCCCAAATATCAACATAACAGTTAATGCAAAACATTCCAGAAAACCACCTCTTTCTATAGATTTACAGCTATTAGATTCCGCATCTTTTTTTGCATCTGAAAATCAGATGAACCTTATGAGTGAAATCATCGGCATTTCTCCAGCTGAAATCAGAAAAATAAATCTGACAGAAATAAACACAGAAGCAAGCGAAGAAAAAAAAGAAGAACAGCAACAATTGTATCCGTCATTCTTTTTTACACCAAAAGCACAGGAAACAATAGACGCATTAATAAATTCAAGCAGCTTCAATAGAAAATATGCAGCATATAAATTAAACAGCCTTGCAAGAATAAGAAATGGAGCTCAGGAATTCATAGCATCACCGAATTCTGCCCCACTACGAGGTATTGGTTCTGCATGCGGTTTTGAAGGTTCTTTTTATTACGGTTCAGAACTATATGGTTCAGAACAGACACTCGATGTAACTCTTGAAGAAAATGGAACTCTCACAATCCACTGCTCACCAATATCAAAATCCATCCAAGAAATCTGGACACATCTTGCAGCAGACGTATTAGGGCTTCCAGCATCATCTGTAAAAATAAACTCAAACTTTGAAACAGATAATGAACCTCTTTTGCCAGAAAGTGCCCATGCAAACATAAGCATTTTGACAGGTCTGTTAAAAAAGTGCTGTGAATCCATAAAGCGCAGAAAAGAAGGCTCTGAAATTCCATATACAGTAAAGAAAAAACTTTCTTCACAGGAAAGAAAAAGCTGGAATACAGAAAACTATACAGGAGAACCATTTCACAGATCATCATTTGCGGTTGCATTTGTCGAAGTAGAATTTGATCCATGTACTTTCAGGGAAATAATCCGCGAAATAGATATAGTTATTAATGGTGGCAAAATATTAAATTCACAGGCAGCAGAAAACAGTATAAGACTTGGAATAGAAAAAGTCTTACGTTCTCTTGTAGAAGATGATTCAATAGAATGTGACAACATAAAAATATCCTTCGTAGCCTCTGATGAAGAACCAGCAGAAATAGGTAAATTAGTATATCAAGTCATTCCTGCAGCATATACAGAAGCAATTTCTCAGGCTATAGGTAAAGTAATCAATCGCATTCCGATAAAGACAGACACCTTGTATAACATCATAAAAACAGAATACAAAGCAGAAACAGAGGAGCAGGAACATGCAGATTCCATTAAATCTTAATGATGATAAAATTGTTCTTGATGCAGAAGCTGATGATTCTCTTCTTACAGTATTAAGGCGTGAAAAATATTTTAAAGTCAAATGCGGTTGCGATAAAGGCTTTTGTGGAAACTGTACTGTATTGCTAAACGACAAACCTGTATCAAGCTGTAAAATACCAATAAGCCTTGTAAGAAATGAAAATATAGAAACATTAGAATTTTTCAAAAAAAATAATCCTTACTATGCAGATATACAGTCGGGCTTTAAAGAAGCGGGAATGAATTTATGTGGCTATTGTGAAGCAGGAAAAATATTCACAACATATTGGCTCATAAAAACTTTTCCACACCCAGAACTAAAAAACATACAGAATGCCATAAAACACTTGGACTGTTGCTGTACAGACCGCACTACATTTACAAACGACATACTATATGCAGCCGCTTTTAATCATGCAAGAATGGAACGTGGTGAAAATGGAAAATAAAAATCACAACTTTTTAATAGCCAATACAATGTCAGACATTTTTTATCACTTAAAAAATGTTCAGGACCTGCAGATAATAGGCGGCTGTACAGGTAACGATCCTATAAGCGAACAATGCGCAACAATACGCTATATTCCAGAATTAAAAGTAACAGAAAAACATGAACGCTATATAGATTTTGGTCCAGCAGTAACACTTTCCGAAATGCTCAGCCTAGGACAGTCAAACATGCCAACAGTCCTTTACGAAGCACTGGAATCCATTGGCTGCTATCAGATACGAAACATAGCAACTCTCGGCGGCAATATATGTACAAAAGGACTAAAGCAGACATTATGGGCACCATTACTGGCACTTGATGCACGTCTTGAAGTAAAAAACCAGACCAGCACAAGATACATTCCGTTTACAAAGTTTGAAGGAGTGCCTGAAAATTTTATTTTAACAAGAATAAGAGTTCCTATAGATGAATGGCAAATAGCCATATTCAAAAGAATAGGTCCTTCATCAAGAATTACACCAGAAAGTGCAGGATTTGTTTTTTTGGTCAACACACAGAAAAACATGATTGTCGATATAAAGATTGCGTTTGCAGGAAACGGAGTCTTTAAATCTCTTGAACTTGAAAATAAAATAATCGGTGCAAGAGTTCCGCTCGAAAAAAAATTCATTGACGATTTAATTACCGAAGCGGATATCATCTTTTCAGCACGGTTTGATAGCCCATTAGTAAATCCTATACTAAAGGCACAATTTTTAAATCTGCTCAAATACTCTCTTGAACAGCTCGCATAAAACTTTTCTGACGAAAAGCCTTACTTTATGAGCATTGCATCCCCATAAGAAAAGAAGCGATATTTTTCTTGGATAGCAATATTATACGCATTTAATATATGTTCACGAGAGGCAAATGCGCTAACAAGCATTAAAAGCGTTGATTCAGGAGTATGGAAATTTGTAAACATCTGATCAACAACTTTGAACTTGTATCCAGGATACATAAATATATGTGTGCTTCCTGAGCCACCATGTACAATACCGTTTTCATCGCTTGCACTTTCCAAAGTACGCACACTTGTTGTGCCTACAGCAAGAATAGGCCTTCCCTCTTTTTTAGCTGCATTAATCTTATCCGCAACATCATACGGTACTGTATAGAATTCCTCATGCATCTTGTGCTGCTCAATATTTTCAGCCCTTACAGGAAGTAAAGTTCCCAAACCAACATGAAGAGTAAGCCATGCAAGATCAATACCTTTTTTTTGAAGCCGTGAAATCATATCTTCCGTAAAATGCAAACCAGCAGTGGGACATGCAGCACTACCTGTCTCTTTTGCATAAACAGTCTGATACCTCTCCCCGTCAACCTCAGTATCTTCACGTCTGATATATGGAGGTAAAGGAATGTGACCATTCCTTTCAAACCAATCTTCCATTACACGGAACGGAAACTTAATTGAACGGAATTCAGTTCCCTCATTTTCAGGGCTTTCTACAATGACACCTTCAGATCCGTCGGGGAACTTATATACATTTCCAGCCTTAACTTTTTTAGCACCCTTCACCATTGTATTCCAAGTATCGCCTTCTACACCAATTTGATTAAGGAACATAAATTCCTGCTCACGCCCACTTGTTGTTTTTATGCCGTAACAGCGGCTTCTACGCACCCTGCTGTTGTTAAACACCATAAGAGTACCGTCATCAATCAAGTCTGGCAAATCGCTCATCAATTTGTGCTGAACGTCACCGCTATTTCTTCCAAGAAGCATTAATTTATCTTCGCCACGCTTTCCAGAAGGTTTCTGAGCAATAAGCTCCTGAGGTAAATCAAAATAAAAATCGCTGGTTTTCATTACTAGTTCCTTTTCCGGGAGTAATTCCCAAATGTGTATAAGCTTTTTCCGTAACAATTCTGCCACGAGGCGTTCTTTGAATAAGACCTGTCTGAATTAAATATGGCTCATAATAATCTTCAAGTGTATCCATTGATTCACCAATAGATATTGCCAGAGTATCAGCCCCAACAGGACCTCCTGCAAAATTACGGATTATAGACAGCAAAATTTCCCTGTCATACATTTCAAGACCAAGAGAATCTATGCCAAGCCTCTCCAATCCCTCTTTTACAATGGAATCAGTAATCACTCCGTTTCCCTCAACCTGTGCAAAATCCCTCATTCTGCGAAGAATTCTATTTGCAACACGAGGAGTTCCGCGAGAACAGGACGCCATGAGCATAGAAGCACTTTTTTCAATCTTTACATTCAAAATCGAAGCTGAACGCCTGATAATCTGAGCAAGTTCTTCCGTTGTATAAAAATTAAAACGCTGGATAATACCAAAACGGCTGATAAGCGGAGAACTTACCATTCCGGCTTTTGTAGTTGCACCTACAAGCGTAAAATGCGGAATAGGTATTCGCACAGTTCTTGCAGCAGCTCCCTGACCAATAACCCAGTCAAGCTCATAATCTTCCATTGCAATATAAAGCATTTCCTCAATGGCAGGTTTCAAGCGGTGAATTTCATCAATAAAGAAAACAGTTCCAGGTGCAATCGTAGAAAGAATGCCAGCCAAATCCTTTGGCTTATCAAGAGCTGGTGCGCTTGTTACCTTAAACTCAGCACCAAGTTCATTCGCCGTAATCTGAGCAAGGGTTGTTTTTCCCAAGCCAGGAGGCCCAATCAAAAACAGATGATCAAGAGGTTCCTGACGCTCTCTTGCAGCATTTATAAACACTGAAAGATTTTTTTTTATCGCTGACTGCCCAAGAAATTCATCAAGGGCATGAGGTCTTAAATTATTATCCTGAGCATCATCATCGGCAGCATAATCAGCACGCACAATATGAGATTCTGCAACCTCTTCTGCCCGTACAATTTTTGTTTGCCCAGAAGAACTTGCCGCAGCCTGTGCCGAAAGCTGAGCAACAATATTCATGCTGTCTACAGTATCGTCTGCCTTAGGGCGAGGATATTTGCTTTTAGGATTAACGCTTTTTGCCATTATGCAAGCTCCATAAGAGCATTACGGAATACAGACTGTTCCCTATCGCCAGCACTCTGCTTTTTAAATG
>CACXDK010000046.1 GCA_902766345.1 uncultured Spirochaetaceae bacterium
GGATGGGAAGCATACATGATTACACGCCTTGACAGTGAGTTACTTAGAGCAGCTTCCAGCGAGCAGGATCTTTCTCTCTTTACTATCAGAATTCAAGATTTGACTTGGTTTACAGATGAAGGAAAAGAAATTGCTGATTTAATCAAAAGCATTGTAAATTTCCCAGACTTAATATTTGAATATGAAACTGACGGATGTACCGCTATTCTTCCGAATACACATATTGACCAGTCCTTGAAAACTGCTGACGATTTATATACAGGCATAACAGAAATACTTCAACAATATGGAAATTCAAACAGAATCGGTATAGGAATATCTGCAAAATCGCTCAGAATGATTTCAGGAGAGCGTCTTGCAAATGAGTCACAGGAAGCTTTGCGTCACGCTTTCCAAGATGAAAATTCTCCAATTGTTGCATTTAAAGTTAATCCGCAGAAATATCGGAATTTCCTTGCTGCTCAAGCAGAAGATGTGACAGAGTCTTGATTTCTTCGCGATTGCGTGGAAAAGTTTCCTTAAATAAAGAAAAGGCACTTGAAGCTTCTGCAGTTTTTCCATTCTGCAGAAGTATTTTTATATATTTGTAAGAAAAGTCAGCATTATAAGGATTTTCTGCAGCTAGAGAACTATATATTTCTTCTGCCAGTTCAGGTCTGCCGCTATTTGCATACACAAACCCAAGCGAATCTTTTATAGAAGAGTTACCAGCATCTTTTGCAAGGATTGCAGAAAAAATATATTCCGCCCTTTTCCACTCCCCCATCAATGCATAACATCTACCTATCTTATAATAAGCAGAATCATACAGCTTGTCATATTCCATTGATTTTTCATAACACTCAATAGCTGCTGTATAATTTTTCTTTGATTCATATTTTTGTGCAGCAGAAAAGGCTTCAATAGCCTCATTCTGCATAATTACTGTTTTCTCACCAGCAGGAGCAAGATGCCCTGAACTCATACACGAATTCAGGGCTATAAAATTAGTCAGACAAAAAAATATAGTAAAAAAAAATAATCTTTTCTGCATATTTACAGAGTGCCAAGAACAGTCTGTTCGATTTTACGCAACTGAGAACGATATAATCCTGCAATATTAGAACCGTAATCAGCAATCAACTGCATGATATTACGAGGCATCTCACTGCTGTCCTGACCATTCAAACGATCACCAGCATCACCAAGTCCTGGCATAATATAAGCCTTAGAATTAAGAACAGGGTCCATCCACAATGTATAACAAGTACAATTTTCCAAAGCACGTGTAACACGAAGACTTCCCTTTAATGCAGAAATAACATTGAAAAACTTGATGCTCTTAGGCTTTACTCCCTGTGCTTGAAGATATTTAACAACAGTAACCAAAGAACCGCCAGTAGCATTCATTGGATCTGCAAAAATCAAATCTTTACCATCCAAATCTTCAAAATTGAAATACGATTTCTTCAAATTAAGGATATACTGCATATCCGTTTCCTGACGAGAATCATCACGATTAATCTTAAACAAAGCAAAAGGTGTTACATAATCGTTTGAAGAATACTCTTCTATTTCCTTTGACATAATCATGCTAGGAAGCAATGCACCACGAAGCATTACACACATAACAGAATTTCCAATCTTATCATCAATATCAGGAATCTTATGTACCGCATAATTCTGTACAGGGCTTGTAACAGGAGTTTTGACGATTATGTGATTCTTTTTATCAGAATGTTCATCTGTATATGCAAGACGGAAAAGCATTTCGTATGCACGCTGACTATAATACATAAACTCTGCATGCTCAGTCTTTATATCACGCAATTTTGAAATAACACGACTTGCTTCTGCATGAGCCCCTTCTTCTGTAACAAATGAATACACTTTGATATTAGGATGCTTAGCACAGATTTCCTGCATTTTATGCCCCATTTCATCAAAGCTTTTTACAATACTATCTTTATTAACAGGATCAAAATGCTTTAATGTCTCCTGATACATATTTTCAAGACCAGACAAATCATCCTGATCTTCTTTTGTCAAATATCCATCTAAATCTTCTGCTTTTAAGACAACCTTTTCCTGTAAACTTTCCATATTCTACATCGCCTCCTCTATAACAATATCATCCTGTACTCTATAATGCTTACCAGTAATAGGATCTCTTGTAAACAAATTAACAATCTGACTCTGAGAAACTTCAACTCCAGAAACTCTCAAAATATCTTTACTTGGCTGTGTCAACGATACATCCATTAATCCGAATGACAGTTCCAGCATTGATTTTAACATGCCTATAGAACTTTCATTTGTAACATGAAGATCCATTGTCATTGAATATATGTCATCTTTTACCTGAGTAATACTTCCATAACTATAATCTGTATCAGAAGTAATTGATGCACCTATCAAACTTCTTAAATATTGGCCAGGACGAGTTATATAAAACAAGATGTCATCACTTTCCTGTGAAATCCATCGGTTATACATAGTGTCCTCAGGTTCTGGGCGCAGTGCATATTTTTCCATGACAGGTGTTAAATCCTGTGCTATTGCAAAAATCTGCTGTGTAAAAAAACACAAGTCATAAATACATTCATCATGCGAATAATATGTAAACTCATTTGGATAGCGCAACTTCAAAGCCTGTTCGCTAGAAGTTGCAGTGTACGGAGTCTGTAACCATCCACTTTTTTTTGTAAATGTTGTTTTTACACCAATAGTAGGAATATTACCACTTGCAGCAGCTTCAAGACGGGATCGATCTTCTACAGTCCCAAGTCCAAAGTACAGCTTATCAATACGTTTTGCGATAAGTTTTGCATCTACTTCTGCAAGATTTTCTATTTCTTCCATTAAAAGTTCAATCGTCAAACTTTTATGCTTGTTTGCTGGAATAAACGTATAAATACTAAAATCACTACCAATAAGAGCCAAAGGATTTACCTCTGTCAATTCAAGGGGAACATACACTGGCTCTTCTTTTTTTTCGACTGGCGTTTGCTCTTCCTTTGGAGTAACAGGCTTTTGAGTCGTCGTACACCCAAAAAGCATTACGGCAATAAAAATGGCAGCAGAAAAAAATATTAGTCTTTGTATTAAACGAACTACAATCATTTCTGCCGCCATTTTATTCATACATACTCCTTGTGTTTACTGTGCTTTAGAAACTGTAATTGACCAAGACAATGTATCAGCCTCAATAACAGTTGCATTTTCAAGATTATCTTTCCAGTCAATAGAAACGCTTAAAGTTTCATTTGCAATGAATGATTTAAACATATCATAAGCCCCCTTAAGTTCAGGACTTCCACTAACCACAAGATTGATACGGTCTGTAATTTCAAAACCACTTTCCTTACGCAAGTTCTGGATGCCACGAACCAAATCACGAGCATAGCCTTCCTTACTCAATTCATCAGTAATCTTTGTATCAAGACCAACAGTAAGAGTACCATCATTAATAACTTTAAGGTCATCCTTTTCAATACGGTCAACAATAACATTTTCAGTTGTCAAATCAACATTCTGACCTTCAACAGAAATAGTCAATGCCTTGCCGTCAAGAATTGCCGCAATCTGATCACCAGAAAGCTTTTCAATTTCACCTGCAGCAATCTTCATGCTCTTTCCAAGCTGCTTACCAAGAACACGGAAGTTAGCCTTTGCCTTATATTCAACAAGCTCATCTTCTCTTTCATGGAAGATAACTTTCTTTACGTTAAGTTCTTCGGCAATTGTGTCTTCCATGTCAGCAAGAACTTTCTTTTCTTCAATGTCACGTGTAACAAGAGCCACAGAATCAAGAGGCTGTCTGTTCTTAATATTGAACTGATTTCTAAGAGAACGTCCCATAGATACAGCCTTCTGAACACTAGCCATCTGGAATTCAAGTTTTTCGTCACGGAACTTTTCGTTGTATACTGGATAATCTGCAAGATGAACAGAAGGCTTATCCTGTTCAGTCTTTAAGTTCTGCCACATCTCTTCCGTAAGGAATGGAATAAATGGAGCTGCAACCATAGCAAAGGTACGCAATGCATAATACAAAGCTCCATAAGCTTCCATCTTGTCAGTATCATTACCGCTCTTCCAGAAACGACGGCGGTTACGACGGATGTACCAGTTGTTAATCTGATCAATAAAAGCAAGCATTGGATCAATTGCAGCACTCAAATCATAATCATCAAGTGCAGCAGTTACATCCTTTATCATCTTCTGAGAAACAGAAAGAATCCATCTGTCCAAAGGATTTACAGGAAGCTTATTGTCAAATTCATGCCCCGTACAAGTTACGCCATCAATATTTGCATACTGAACAAAGAAGCTGTAGCTATTCCACAATGGAAGAATTATGCTCTTTATTACATCGCGAACGCCTTCATCGCTGTACTTAAGGTCATCTGCCTTTACAACCGCAGAATGCATAAGGAACAGACGAAGAGCATCTGCTCCATACATATTGATAGCTTCTACAGGATCTGTATAGTTACGCAGACTCTTAGACATTTTGCGTCCGTCAGAAGCAAGAACCAGACCATTTACAATACAGTTTTCAAATGCCGGCTGATCAAAAAGATGAGCTGCAAGAATTGTAAGTGTATAGAACCATCCGCGAGTCTGATCAAGACCTTCGGAAATAAAGTTTGCAGGGAAATGCTTTTCAAAGTAATCTTTATTTTCAAAAGGATAATGCTGCTGAGCATAAGGCATTGAGCCAGATTCAAACCAACAGTCAAATACTTCAGGAATGCGGCGCATTGTGCCGTTACATTCAGGACATTTAAATGTAATAGTATCTACAAACTGCTTGTGCAGATCTTCTGGATACACACCGCTCAAATCCTTTAATTCCTGACGGCTTCCAACACATACAGTGTGCTTACAGTCAGGGTTATCGCACTTCCAGATTGGGATAGGATTACCCCAGTAACGGTTTCGGCTTACAGCCCAGTCACGGCTTCCAGCAAGCCACTTTCCAAAGCGACCTTCCTTGATGTGTGCAGGCTGCCACTTAATCTTACTGTTTGCATTCAAAAGTCTGTCGTGATAATCAGCAACCTTTACGAACCAAGATCCAATACCACGGTAAATAAGAGGAGATCCACAACGCCAACAATGAGGATAAGAGTGCAAAATCTGATCTTTCTTAACAAGCTTCTTTTCTTTCTTAAGACGCTCAATAATATCCTTGTCGCAGTCTTTTACAAAACGGCCTTCATAATCAGGAACTTCTTTTGTAAACTTACATTCATTATCAATCGGCTCAACATTAGGAACACCAGTTCCACGGAACACCTTATTATCTTCTTCACCAAATGAAGGAGCAATATGAACAATACCTGTACCGTCTTCGGTAGAAACATAAGCTGCATTGAACATGCGGAATGCACCTTCAGTACACTTCTGGTTAGAATCGGCTTCACAAACTTTAGCATCTGAATATTTTGCAAAATAAGGGAACAGAGGTTCGTAAGTTGCACCAATAAAGTCTTTTCCTTTGTGACGGTAGATTATCTCGTAATCCTTTTCATCTTTGTAATAAGCTGAAAGGCGTGCTTCTGCAAAAATATAATAATCGCCAGAAGCCTTATCCAAAATCTTCACATAGTCAATTTCTGGTCCCATACACAAGCCCAAGTTAGAAGGCAATGTCCAAGGAGTTGTTGTCCAGGCAAGGAAATATGTTTTACCGTTAGCCATGTCAGGATCATCAACACCTGCAGGAGCACCAGTAATCTTAAAGCGTACAGTTACAGTCTGATCATTTACATCCTTATAGCCCTGAGCAAGTTCATGAGTAGAAAGAACTGTTGCACAGCGAGGACAATACGGAAGAATATACTTTCCTTCGTAAATAAGACCTTTATCCCACAAAGCTTTTGCAACCCACCAGATTGATTCCATAAAGTCCGGGTTCATTGTCTTATAGTCATTATCAAAGTCTACCCAGCGTCCCATACGGGTAATCGTCTTACGCCACTCTGCTGTATACTTAAGGACAGAAGCTTTACATTTATCGTTAAAATTGGCAACCCCGTATTCTTCAATTTCATGCTTTGAGTTTATGCCAAGCTCTTTTTCTATCAGGTTTTCAACAGGAAGACCGTGGCAGTCCCATCCAAAACGGCGCTCAACCTTCTTTCCCTTCATTGTCTGATAGCGTGGAATTATGTCTTTTATTGTAGATGGAATAAAGTGACCAAAGTGAGGAAGACCTGTTGCAAAAGGAGGACCATCAAAGAAAATATACTCCTCAGCGCCTTCTCTCTGAGAAACTGATTTTTTAAAAGTGTCATTATCCTTCCAGTACTGAAGGACTTCTTCTTCCTGCTTCGGGAAGTTAGCTTTCGGATCTACCGGCTTATACATGTTGTGAAACCTCTATGTTCCATTAAAATATTATGATAGAACACTATAACATAATTGTTTATTTTATTCCATACTTTGCAACATCGCCAAAAGTCTATAATTTCTGTTGCTTAGAACACAATTACGATGTATCATAAAGTCAATATATATTTAAAGTTTATGATGAATTACATAAAAAAAATGAAAGATCTGGACACCAAAATCTGTCAGTACATGTCAGAAATAAACGGATTGAATTTCAAGGTGTTCAAAATACTCATAATTTTCTCCCTTATAGTCAATTCTATACTGAGTGTGATGACATTCATTCCTAATGCAATCCTAGCAGAATTAAAATTCAGGGTTTTATTCATCAGTGCCCTTTCACTCCTAATATCTTCATGCATAGTCATATACTACATGAAGGACTTCATACTAAAGCACTCCATCGCATTTCTATACACAAGAATACTCATAAGCCAGATTTTTTTCCTTATACTCGAAAAAATCATAGCTACAAGCAGAGGCCACGAAGTTCCATTCACGCTAGTTGCAGGATTTTTACTCATACAGCCAATCATAACCTTTGACAAAAATGTACGCATAATTCTGTGGACTACCGCAGCTTGCACAATATGTACAGCAATATCTTTTTTTACAAAGCCCTTTGCCGTTGCACTGAATGATCTGATTAACTGCTCACTGTTTACAATGATTGGCACAATAATCGGAATCATAATGCGGACATACATAATCAACTACACCGACATGACCTTAAAAGAAAACAAGGCAAAGTCGGAATTTCTGGCACTCGTAAGCCATGAACTGCGTACTCCGCTGAATGTAATTACAGGCTTCAATGAGATGATTTTGAGAGAGCTGACTCAGAACACCCGTGTTCCAAATGCAGACGAAATGCTTGAATACTCAAAAGAAATAAAGGTTTCGTGCAGGACACTCACATCAATAATAAGCGACATACTTGATTTTTCAAAAATAACTTCTGGAGATTTTAACCTTCTTCATTCAGAATACAGGCTCGATTCAATTCTTAACGACATTCTGAACATGATAAAACCTTCAGCACATGAAAAGGGCTTAAGCTTTGACATAAAAATAAAAGAAAACACCCCAAACCTACTCATAGGTGACAACATGCGCATAAAGCAGTGTTTGATAAACCTGCTTTTAAATGCCGTAAAATATACGGACAAAGGCGAAGTCATCCTTGACATAGACTGGGAAATGTCAGAGTCCGACAGCAAGACCGTATTCTTTACCTTTACAGTTACAGACACAGGAACAGGCATAAAAGAAGAAGATATAAAAAGGATTACATCACCTTTTGAACGTCTTAATGAAATGAGAAAACGAGGCATTAACGGAACAGGTCTTGGACTTTCAATAGTAGAAGGCATCCTGCAAAAAATGGACAGCGACCTCATTATAAAAAGCGAGTACGGAATAGGTTCAAGTTTTTCATTCACAATACGACAGCACATATCCAGAAATATTCCTATCGGAAACTTTAATATAAAAACAAAGTTGACTGATCAGGGAGAACCTTCCTCCTATAGAAGTTTTATTGCTCCAGCTGCAAGAATTCTTGTTGTAGACGACCTGCAGATGAACCTGACATTAATATGTTCCCTCTTAAAATGCACCCAAATGCAGATTGACACCGCAACAAGCGGAAAAAAAGCATTGGAACTAATTAATTCAAACCACTACAATGTTGTATTCATAGATCATCTTATGCCTGTCATGGATGGTGTTGAAACCCTGCATGCAATAAAAATCATGAATATTTCAAGCTATGCAGATACAAAATACATAGCCCTGACAGCAAACGCTGCAAAGGATTCAAGACAGTTATATCTAAATGAAGGTTTTGATGACTATCTGCCAAAGCCTGTAGACTGTGAAGAACTTGAAAAAATGCTCATAAAGAACCTGCCAGCGAAGCTTGTAAAGCATACAAACGCAATAAAAGAAACTGAGGAAAAAAGCAGCAGCAGAGAGTTCCTTGTAAACTACAGAAGCTTAAAAGGCGTTGACTATGCCACAGCCATAAAATACTGTAAAACTGACGAATTACTTCAAACCAATGTAAGAACTTTCTGTGAAGATGCAGACCAAAACATAAAGTCCATAAGAAACGACCTTGCAAAAGGTGAGATGAAAAACTATACAATAACAGTCCATGCCCTTAAAACAGCACTCAGGCTTATTGGACTTACAGAGCTTTCAGAACAAGCCGCATACCTTGAACAATGTGGATCCAAAAATGACACAGAAGCTGTAAACAAGCATACCGAAGACTTTTTGCTACAGCTTAGCCAGTGGGCAGAACGCCTTAAACAGACACATGACGAGCTTCCTGCC
>CACXDK010000047.1 GCA_902766345.1 uncultured Spirochaetaceae bacterium
AAATCATCAAAAGATTCTCTTTGTTTTTTTGCAAATTTAAGGGCAAGGTCATGGGAATGGCATAAAGCAGTGTACAGATTAGGATTGTTTTTCTTCATTTTGTCGGCAGCGGCTTTGAGGGTTTCCATTGGAATTTCAAAGCTTGCAGGAGACGATACATCGAATTTTGCACTGTACTCATGTAATGCAGCGTCTTTTCGTGTTTTAACGTCTTTTAAGACATCACGGACAGTATCAATTGAATTTCCAAAATCGCGTCCGTTGAAGAAACTTTCTTCGATTTCACTTGCATTTTGAATTGTAATCATGACTTGCTTTTCCCTTTTATAGTGTTTAAAAACTGTGCAAAAATTATATCACAAAACGCACTTAACTTCTATAGTTTTGGATATGAGCGTAGGTAAAATTATTTCAGGTTAGCACAAGGTTATTGCATTTATTTCTTATATTATATATACTTTTATAATATTTACAATGAAACGCCGGCTGATATTTCTGTTATGTTTACTGTTCTCTTTGCCACTTCTTTTTGCAGAAGAATATATGAAAGTGCAATTTGAAAAAGTATCAGTAGAACTTCCTGCAGGCTGGCTTGTTCAGAGCGTCAGCGATTCAACAATCATGCTCATGATGTACTCCCCTGATGAAATTAACGATCATTTCCGAGAACGAATTTCCATTACAAGCGGACTTTTAACAGATGATTCTACAGAAAAAGAATATATACAGGAATTAAAACAAAATTTTCTTTCGTATTACGATTCCGTCACGGTAATTTCCAATAAAACAACCCACATGCTGATTAGCGGCGCCTTGAACGGAATTGAAGTAAAACAGTACATAAAGTTTGTAATAAAAAACAAGATGGTGTACTGCATTACTGCAACTGCTCTTCCAGAAACCTATGACTATTGGGAACCTACATTTGATGATATTATTAGTTCCGTAAAAATAAAGAAATAATAAATTATAAGGAGAAATTCATGAAAACATCTTTTATTGAAGATTACAAGAATTTTTTAAAAAATGGTAAGACAGAACGCGAGTGCTGCAATCTCATTGTAGAACTTGCAAAAAAGAACGGCTATAAAGATATTCAGGAAACTCAGACCCTTCATAGCGGCGATAAAGTTTACATAACAAAGTTTGGAAAAGCTGTAGCCCTGTTTAATATTGGCTCTGAATCAATCGAAAATGGCTTGAATATTCTTGGTGCTCACATTGATTCCCCACGCCTTGATGTAAAGCAGAATCCTTTGTATGAAAAGGAATTTCTTGTTTATCTGAATACACATTACTACGGTGGCATAAAGAAGTATCAGTGGTTGACACAGCCTCTTGCAATTCACGGGGTTGTATGCAAGAAAGACGGCACAACAGTACAGGTTTGCATTGGTGAAAAACCAGAAGACCCTGTATTCTGCATTTCTGATATTCTTCCACACCTTGCTCAGAAGCAGATGAAAGAAAGTGCTGCCGACTTTATTCCAGGCGAAAGCCTCGATTTGATTATGGGAAGTGAAATTCCTCCTGTAAAGGGGTCAGATTCTGACAAGACTGACAATGCAGAAAAGCAGGAAAAAGATAAAGCTAAAAAACTTATCCTATCTTTGTTGAAAGAACAGTACGGCATGGAAGAAGCCGATTTCGGTTCTGCTGAGTTGGAAATTGTTCCTGCTGGTGCTCCTCGCGATTTAGGTCTTGACCGCTCACTTATTCTTGCATACGGACAGGATGACCGTTCTTGTGCTTTTGCTTCATTGCGTGCACAGCTTGAAGTAAAAGATGTAAAAAGAACAAGCTGCTGTCTTTGTGTTGAT
Source organism: uncultured Spirochaetaceae bacterium (assembly GCA_902766345.1). Next base: position 1,821 of record CACXDK010000047.1, read on the forward strand.
AAAGAAGAAATCGGTTCTGTTGGTGCTACTGGCATGGCTTCACACTTTTTTGAAAATGCCGTTGCAGAAGTTGTTGCACGCATGGGAACCTATTCAGAACTTGCAGTTAGACGCTGCATGAATAACAGTAACATGCTTTCAAGCGATGTAAACGCTGCCTATGATCCAATGAACGGCGACTTGTACGATCATGAGAATTCAAGTTACCTTGGAGCTGGAATTGTGTTTAATAAGTATACAGGCTCAAGGGGAAAGTACAGTGCGAGCGATGCAAGCCCTGAATTCATTGCACGTCTTAGGAATATTCTTGATCAGAATAATGTTCGGTATCAGATGGCAGAACTTGGAAAAGTAGATCAGGGTGGCGGTGGAACAATTGCTTACCTTGCTGCAAAGTACGGTATGTATGTTCTGGATGCTGGTGTCGCCGTTCTTAGTATGCATGCTCCTTGGGAAATAACTTCAAAAGAAGATATGTGGCAGGCATACAATGCATACAAGGCATTCTTACTGCTGCAGTAAAGAGGTGTTTATGAAGAAAAAGATTATCAGGTTGAATTTGCTTTTGTTGGTTATGGCTGTAACAGTTTCAGCTGTATTTGCAGCAAAGGCACGTTATAGTTCTTCTATTCCTAAAATGGAGGATAAGAAGAATGTGACGTATTTTACCCGAGATGATTTTCAGAAGCAGTACAAGGACAACATACGCTTTGTAAGCAGAACTGATGATCGCGTAGATTTTACAGTTTATGCATATAATGAAAATACAAAGGTATGGTTTGTTGTAGGAACAGCAAGAGTCCGTTATTATGATGATACCTGCTTCCTTGATGAAGAAGTAAGCAGATTGAAGCTTTCAAAGTACAATTACTTTGCAATTGAAACCGATAATAAAAAGAAGTACGAATATTCCTACGATGTACGTCATAACGACATTTACATCACGGTACACGACAAGTAGTCGGCGACAAGTAATTTAGTTAGTAATCGGCTTTCTCTGTTCATACAGAGAA
>CACXDK010000048.1 GCA_902766345.1 uncultured Spirochaetaceae bacterium
AACATTTGATAAAGAATCTGTTTTTATAATATTTTTTATAATACTACCTTTTATTGTTGGCTTTGGTATTTCAATTAATCTAATTATATCTCATCTTGCTTTTGATTCTGAGAAGCTGGTTTTCTATTCACTTTTTAAAATCAAAAAAATAGAGTTAAACAACATAACTCAAATTACACGAAATTGGGAAGGCTCTAGTAAAAGTTTACGCTTAAAATATTATGTTCATCATATTGATGAGCATAATAATAAAGAGGTTAAAACACGAATTTATCTTCCTGAAAATTATGAAGCAGAGAACGTAAAAGAATTCCTTAAATGTATAAAGAAAAAAAATGATAACTTTGTTTTTCAAGTTGGAATTTAATAATTAGGGCTGTCCATTGCTTTTTGGACAGCCCTTTGTTCTTTTCTAGATGTTAAACATCTTCTTTATTCATATTTTTTCTATCTTTCTCAAAGTAGCTGTTAAACTCTTTGTCCTGCTCTGTATATTCGTTGGCTCTTTTTACATTGTTCCAATCGGAAGAATCTGAAGGACGTTCTGGGAATACCAGTGCACAGACTAAGTATGCAATAATTCCTGTTCCTGCTCCGATACATGTGCCTATAATCCATGCAAGTCGTATGAGTGTAGGGTCAATATTCAGATATTCAGCAATACCTGCGCAAACACCACATACTTTTTTGTCTGATGATTTGTAAAGTCTTTTAGCCATAATTACATCTCCTTTTGTTTTGGCATTTTATTGTGCCATTTTTATGCTTACGTTCCCAATGCCGCAGTTGACTGAAAAATGATTTTGCAGCATATTCGGGCATTCCAAAGTTCCAAGTCCATCCTTCTTAATTTGATTAAACTTTACGGAACCAAGACCTACTTTTGCAGCAATTGAATATTCATCTGGATTGCCTTTAAGTTTAAGCTCTACATTACCTACACCACAGTCAATTTTTACAAGTTCTGCAACGCTTCCTGTAAAGCTTATGTTTCCCATTCCGCATCTGAATTCCGTACTGCCACTGTGGAAAGATTCCAGAATAAGATTTCCTGCTCCAACATCAATATAACTTCTTGATGAAGATAAAGAAAGGTCTTTCATTCTGAAATCTCCAGCTCCTATATGAATTTTTACCAGATCAAACTTTGTGTTGTCTGGAATTTTTATAAGGATTCTAGGGTGTGAGGTAAGGTGACCTTCGTTACGATGATGACTCCAGAAACTGAAATTTGAAAACTTTGGCAAATGATTTGTGTTTTCGATTGAAAGTGTTCCAAATGGAGAGACAGTGCAGGTTACATCGCCAATATCAAGTCCCCGGTAGTCAATAGAAAAGCTGTCTCCTTTTGTCATTACTATCTCAGAAGCTCCAAGAGAAATATCAAGACTTCTGATTTCTTCATCATTGAATTTTCCGTAAGAACCGTCTTGAGTCTTGTTTTGTTGTGTTTTTCTGACTTCTGGAACGCTTGCAAACTTTTCTATTATGGATTTTGCAAGTTCTTCTGGAGAACCGAATTCTTGCATTACCTGTTCGTCATTGTCAGCTTCTTCAAAGTATCCTCTGTAAAATTCCAGTGCATCTTCCTGTTCTTCTACTGGGAGTGTCCGCAGTTCATATTTTAAGTTCAAAAGATATTCATTTCGTGTCATAAACTTTCTCCTGTATGTGACTTTAATAGAATTGCATTTATTTTAGTGCAATATTCAACCCATTCTTTGCGATACTTGTCCAGTTCTGCAGAACCAGATTCTGTAACTTTATAGTATCGCCTGTTTCTTCCAGAATATTCCTGATCGTAAGCTTCAAGTAGACCGCTTGTTTGCAGTCGCCTCAAGACTGGATACAGGGCACTTTCCGAAACCTCAAGTATACTTCGTACATCCTGCGTAATCTTGTAGCCGTAAGTTCCTTGCGGTTCCTGTGCAACAACGGAAAGTACTACGGCATCAAGAAGCGAGGAGCCCGTGTTGAATATCATAGGCTTCTCCTATTATTAAACTGAACTATGGATATTGTGTTTTGGAGTGTTCTATTATGCTCTGAAACAGAATATCCTTTTTAAGCAATAATATTATTTTTGTAATTATACTATACAATGAATAATATTATATGTCAAGTTTTTATCTGATTTTTTTTGCATTTTGTGTATTTGCCGTGTTATACTTGTATCTATATTATGTAAGGAGAATATTATGGTTTTTAAGTTTTACAAATGCAAGAAATGCGGAAAGGTTGTGGCAATGCTGAAAGGCTCTCCATGTGATACAATGTGCTGTGGAGAAGCAATGGTTGAACTTAAGGCAAATACAACGGATGCAGCTGTTGAAAAGCATGTTCCTGTAGTTCAGAAGAATGGAAATCTTGTTGAGGTAAATGTAGGCTCTGTAACTCATCCAATGGAAGAAAAACATTACATTGAATGGATTGCCCTTGAGACAAAAAATGCAAATCAATTGAAGAGTCTTAATCCTGGAGATGCTCCAAAAGCTGTTTTTGCTTTGACTGATGGAGATGAGGTTGTACGTGCCTATGCATATTGTAATTTGCATGGACTTTGGGCGGATAAATAATTTATGGATAATAAGGCTCTTTATAATCTTTCTTATGGTCTATTTGTACTTGGTGCAAAGCGGGGTGATAAAATAAATGCATGTATTACAAATACGTGCATGCAAGTTGCTTCTGATCCTGTCAGGGTGGCAATTTCACTTTTAAATCAGAACTATACTTGTGATTTTATAAAGGAATCTGGAGTTTTCTCTCTTTCTGTTTTGGATAAAACTGCAACATTTGATATATTCAAACATTTTGGTTATCAAAGTGGGAGAAATGTTGATAAGTTTGCAGATTATAAATATGGTACAGATAAGAATGGATGTCCTTATATTCTTACCAATACATGTGCACTTCTGAGCTGTAAGGTTGTGTCAAAGACTGATTTAGGGACTCATACATTATTTGTTGCAGAAATTGAAGATGCTCAGTTAACCACTACTAATGTTCCTATGACTTATGCTGATTATCAGAATAATGTAAAGCCGAAGGTTAAGGTTGATTCCTCTAAGAAAATCGTAGGCTGGAGATGTAAGATTTGCGGGTATGAGTATGAAGGTGCTGAACTTCCAAAAGATTTTGAATGTCCTTTATGCGGGCACCCTGCAGAAGATTTTGAGCCAATCTATGAGAGCTGAGTTTTAACTGATTCATAAAGCGTTTGCATTTTGTTCCGTATATGCTATAATTCGCTTTATGAATTATGCTTTTGAAACAATAACGATGTCTGATGGAAATAAAAATGTTTTCCATCATTGGCTTCCTGATAATGATATTGATTTTATAGTGGTATTAAGCCACGGCATGACTGAACATGCTTTCAGATATGATGATTTCGGGGCTTTCCTTGCACAGAATGGTATTGCTTTATATGCGGAAGATCATCGTGGACACGGAAAAACTGCTGAACTTGCTGTAAAAGAAGGAACAGGTAAGTTTGGTTACCTTGCGGATGAAAATGGTTTTTTCCGTGTTGTAGATGATATAAAAGAGGAAGTTGAGCTTGTAAAGAGCCGACATCCTGGAAAGAAAGTTGTATTATTTGGTCATAGCTTTGGTTCCTTTATTGCCCAGTGCTATATAGAAAAATATGGAGATTCTGTAGACGCTTCTGTTCTGTGCGGTACGGCTGGTCCTCGTCCTATTGTGCATGTTGGAAAATTAATTGTATCTATTGCAAAGCATTTTATTGATAAAAAAAATACCTCTCGTATAGTTGAAAAATTTGTGTTTGGTTCTTCGTATAAAGGCAATTGGCTTACTCGTGATGAAGCTTTGGCTAATAAAGCTGCTTCTGATCCGTGGTGTACTTTTCATTGTACGGTAGGCTTTTATGCAGATATGATTTCAGGTTTACTTTTCATTCATTCAAAAAAGAACTTAAAGAACATTCCTGTTACTCTTCCTGTGTTTTTGATTGCTGGTGATGCGGATCCTGTTGGTACTTACGGAAAGACTGTGACAAAGCTTTTTAAGATTTATCAGGGTAATGGAATGGAGTCCATAGCTTTAAGATTGTATAATGGTGCAAAGCATGAACTTCTGAATGAAATAAATAGGGAAGAAGTGAAGAATGATGTCCTTTCATGGATGAAGGAAGCTATTTCCTCCAAGTCTTGACGTTCTTTGCATAGATTATTAAAATAATCCCACTGTGCTAATCCGATACGCAACAGACAGTAAAGGTAAACCTGTAAAAAAAGCTGTCATTTATACAAAAGAAGAACATAAAATATCACTTGACTCTATAGATAAGGATGCTGTGTTTGTTATTACCCGCTTGCGTGATGCGGGGTTTGCGGCATATCTGGTTGGCGGTGCAGTTCGTGATTTACTTGTAGGTAAAAAGCCTAAAGATTTTGATATTGTTACTGATGCAACTCCTAGCCGAATAAAAAAAATTTTCAGGAATTCAAGAATAATTGGTAAGCGCTTTAGGCTTGTTCATGTACTGTTTGGTAACAAGATTTTTGAAGTAAGTACTTTCCGTTCCATTGTTGACGGTTCTGTGGGGAACTCCTTTGGTACTATGGATGAAGATGTACTCCGTAGAGATTTTACACTTAATGCTCTTTATTATGATCCTGGAAAAGAACAGATTGTTGACTATGTTGATGGCGTAAAGGATATAAAAAAGGGCGTTATACGCCCTGTAATTCCGCTAAACAGAATTTTTATAGATGACCCTGTACGAATGCTTCGTGCTGTTAAATATGGTGCTACAACTGGTTGCAAGCTGCCACATTCTTTAAAAAAGAAAATCCGCTGTTCAGCTCAGCTTTTGTCTCCTGTTTCTCCGTCTCGTCTTACGGAAGAAGTGCTTAAGATTATAAACAGCGGTCATTCTTATGATATTGTTTCTGGTGCAATAGATACTGATTTATATGCTTATCTTCAGCCAGCTGCTACAAATTTGATGCTTGAAAACAGACAGTATGCAAAGGCTTATATGGAAAGCCTTAAGCTGCTGGATAAGTTTATTTTGAAGAACCCTGAGTGCAGGTTAGGCGATAAATTATATTTTGTACTTAGAGATTTTGTTTCTAATTTGACAGACTGGACTTTGGAAGTTAAGAATAAAGCTTCTGCTGCAGATTTGTATAAAAAGACATGGCTTCAGTGCCGTAATTATGTGCTTCCTATGAATCCTCAGCGTACAGAACTTGAATATGCTGTGCGAAAGATTTTGACGGAGTATGGAGTTCCTGTAAAGATTCCGCGTAAGCGTTCTAGAGCGGTTTCTTCTGCACAGTAAAAAAAAAGCTTTGTTTTATTATTGAGCTTTTCCATCTATAATTTTATCAATAATTATAGAAACTTCTTCGATGAAAATGCCTGTTTGACGTTCTATGTTTTCTGTAATGTATTTTTGCATATTGTGCATTAGCCCCGTAAGCTGTTTGCCAAATGGAACGTTTACTGTGAGTATTAGTCTATAACCTTGCTTGTCAGTTTTTATTGTAAGCTTTTTAATCTGCACATCTGCATTCATTTCTGCAATGCAGTGCATTACCATTTGGGTTATGCAGGCTTCGGAAATTTCAAGTCTTCCTCTTTTGCTGAACTCTGGAGTTACAACTGATTTTTCTGTAAGCTTTTTTTCTCCTGTTATGGATGTTGTCTTGCTTTTAGAAAGAAGTTCTCGGATAGAATTTGAGAATATCTGTGAATATGATTTTTTTACTTCTATTGCTGGGACTGGAATTACGTGCTTTCCTTCTACATTACGGCTTCTGATTGCTTTTTGAATTTCATCTTGGGTAGCAATGTCTTTTATATTGATTATTTTTTCAGGAGTTGGTAGTTGTAGCCTGATGGATATTTTTTGTACCATCTTTTCGCTTGTTCCAAGTATAAGTATTTTTTTGATGTGATTCTTTTGTATGACTTTTGCTACGGAATCTCTGTGTTCTTTATCATCAAACAGTGCAATTCTTACTGCTCCAAGATATGTTTTTTCATGCTTGGCGGAGCGCCCTGCAAGGATTTTATCATCTTGAATTAAAAGTCCGTCGTCAATTAATGCTTCAAGTCCGTATTTTTGCATTATGAGTTTTGCCCGAAAGCTTTTTCCTGTTCCGCTTTCTCCTACAAGGGCATAAATTAACATTCCGTGTCGTAATATTTTAGAAATAAAGTTCATATTTTATAGATGTTCCCTCTAAATTATAAGTTTTTTATTCCATTTTAGCAAGGAAAATTCAAGGAAGCTTTCAAACTCTTCTGGTAATGGTGCTGTTATGGTGCTAGGAAGTGATATGGGGTTGTCTTTTGGAAATTCTAGTTGAACTGCATGCAGAAAAAATGTATGAGAAATGGGGTTTGTTATGTGGATTGTAGAATTGTATGCATTATCTCCAAGTAGAGGATGTCCATGTGTACTTGATTGTATTCTTATTTGATGTTTTCTTCCTGTTTCGATATTGTATTGGATTAGTGTTATAGGATGTCCTTTGTATACGCCATAAGCTAGAGGTAGTGCGTGAGTT
>CACXDK010000049.1 GCA_902766345.1 uncultured Spirochaetaceae bacterium
ACAAGTCCGAACATGAAATCATCATAGAATTCAAGTTCTTCAAATGGTTTTATGTAACTCATATTACACCTCATATATGTAATTGCTCTAGATATGTCATTTTTGTACACTTTTTGGAAAAATTTTTAGAAAAAAGTGAAAGTTTTATTGAAAATTGCCTAAATTATTAAACCTCTGTACTTCTATCAAAAAAAATGATACACTAAAGTACTATGGGAAAGGTTATTGTTTTTGTAAACCAGAAAGGAGGCGTTGGAAAAACGACTTCTGCCATTAATATTGGTGCATATATTGCATTGACAGGCAGAAACGTGCTCCTTGTTGATTTTGACAGCCAGGGTAATATGTCTAGTGGTGTCGGCGTAAGTAAAGAAAAGCCTACAGTTTATGAACTGATTGCAGAGCTTGCTACGCCTGAACAGGCCATAAAACATTCTGCCATTCCTCATCTGGATGTAATAGCCGCTTCTATAGACCTTTCCGGAGCTGCAATAGAACTTGTTGATCAGAAAAACAGGGAATTCTTCCTAAAAAAAGCCCTTGAACCTGTTCGTGATAAATATGATTACATACTTATAGATTGCCCACCATCTTTGGGCATTCTTACTCTTAACGGACTTGCCGCTGCAGATTCAATACTTGTTCCTATGCAGTGCGAGTATTTTGCCTTGGAAGGAATTACTCTTTTGCTGGAAACCGTTACTAGTGTTCAGAAAGGAATTAATAAAAATCTGAGCATCTGCGGAATATTCTTTACAATGTACGACAGCCGCACCCGTCTTGCGCAGGATGTTGTAATGCAGGTAAAAAGCTTCTTTAAGGATTCTGTATTTAATACAATCATTCCAAGAAATGTCCGCCTGTCAGAAGCACCTTCTCACGGACAGCCTATCTGTCTGTACGATCCTAACTGCATTGGTGCAAGAAGTTACAAACAGCTTGCAGACGAGGTAATCAGTCGTGGCTAAACAGTTTGGGTTGGGCAGAGGTCTTGATGCCTTGATGGGAGGCAATCAGGAAGATGAGCTTCAAGATGCAATAAAACAACAGGCTGCTGCTAATCAAAGTGCTACGGTAACTCAGCCTGAACTTACTCCTGTAAAAAAATTCCCTGATGGGATTTCTGTAGATGAAGACGGTACGCTTTGGGTTAATCCTGCTCTTTTAAAGCCGAATCCGCATCAGCCTCGTATATTCTTTGATGAAGATAAACTTGCAGAGCTTACAGAATCTGTAAAACAGGAAGGAATCCTTTCCCCTATAATTATAGAAGATGCTGGTGACGGCACATTTTATATTATTGCTGGTGAACGCCGTACGCGTGCCGCCCGTGCCGCAGGGCTTGAAAAAGTTCCTGTTCAGCTTAGAAAGTATTCTGATGCAAGAAAGCTCGAAGTTGCTCTTATAGAAAATATTCAGCGAACGGATTTGAACCCTGTAGAAGAAGCTCAGGCTTACTATCAGATTATGGAGCTTGAAAATCTTACTCAGGATGAAGTTGCCACTCGTGTTGGTAAAAAACGTTCTACAGTGGCAAATTCCATTCGTCTGTTAAAATTGCCAGATGACATGCAGCATGCACTTGCGGCTGGTACAATTTCTTCTGGTCATGCACGGGCTTTGCTTAGTGTTTTTAATCCTGCGGATCAGCGTGTGCTTTTTGGAAGGATAACTGGACAGGGAATGTCTGTGCGTCAGGCTGAACAGCAGGCTTCTGAAATGAATGGAGCTTCCCGTTCTGTAAAAAAGGTTGATAAAAATCCTGCTTCTGACAAACGGGATCCTGATTATGTAAATATTGAGCAGAAATTCATTGATGCTCTTGGTACTAAAGTTCAGTTGAAGGGCGATTTTACCAAAGGTACGGTAACAATACAGTATTTTACAAAAGACGATCTTGACAGAATCTACAATAGGATTGTAGAAAAGAGGTAAAATATGGATGATAATGAAAATTTCATGAAAGAAGATCCTTGGAATGTAAATAGAGTTGCTTTTGGTAATGAAAATGGAACTTCTGAGGATGGAAACAAAAACGGTTTGTATTTTTCTGCGGAAGATATGGGCAAGATTTCTATGGCATGTGGAATAATTTCCTTTTTCTTTTATCATTTTGTATTTGCTGTTCTTGGCCTTATTCTTGGCATTATGTCTCATTCAAGATCTAAAAATTCAAGTGCCACAATCGGTATTGTTTGTTCTATAATTACTCTGTCATTTTCGGCTTTATTTTTCCTTGGAATTGCAGCCATAATTCTTGCTTTGGTTCCTACTGCATCTGAATGGTTTTCTAAGTTGAAAGATTATATACCTTCTATTTATGGACTGTAGATGGGGCTTGTTGTTGCTGCATCGATAATAGCTTTTTTAACGACAGAAATGGACAGCCTTGCTGTCATGCTTGTTTTATTTTGTGGTTCTGATACCTGCATGAAAAAGGTTGCCGTTGTATTGGGCAGATATTCGGGGCTTGCATTACTTATTTTGGGGTGTTTTTTATATCCCGATCAGCTTTCTATTCCACATATAAAAGAAATTCTTGCCCTTTTGGGGTTTATTCCGATTATTCTTGGCATTTTCACTGGGCTTTCAAATCGTAAAAATTCTGTAATATCTGTTTTATGGATGTGTGTATTTTCTGTTTTAGTTACGCTGGCCAATGGTGGTGATAATATTTCCCTTTATATTTCTTTTTTCAGTTCTTTGGGAATGCGGGAATTTTATGTGTTTTGTTTCGTGTTTTTTTTAGTTCAGTGTGTGTTTTGTGTTGCATCTCTTGCCATTGTGAATGTAAAATCTATAAAAGAGTATATAGAAAAAGCTCAGTATGTTTTGATTCCGTTCCTCTATATTGTTTTAGGCTTGTATATTCTGCTTGCTGGCGGAACTTTTATGTGGATGTTTGGAAAATAGATTATGAAAAGTGTGAATGAAAATTTTAATGTAAAAGAGTATCACGGCATTCTTTGTAATGATTACCCTGATTTTTTGGAGGAGTATGCATCTCTTCCTGTAATGCAGCGGCTTGGAGGGGTCGGTTTACTGTGCGGTACTGACTGGACTCCTCTGTTTAACAATCGTTTTTTTTATACAAGATTGGATCATTCCATTGGGGCTGCTTTGATTGTGTGGAATTTTACTCATGATAAAAAACAGACGCTCGCGGCTTTGTTTCATGATATTGCAACTCCTGCTTTTAGCCATGTTACAGATTTTAGAAATGGGGATGCCTTAAAACAGGAAAGTACGGAGCGGCTTACTGCTGAAATTATTAATGAAAATGCACTTTTAAAAGCTCTTCTTTTAAAGCAGGGTATATATAACCATGAGGTTGATGATTATCATAAATATCCAATAGCAGATAATGAGATTCCTGGTCTTAGTGCTGACAGGCTTGAATATATGTATCCGAGCGGTGCTGCTTTGTGCGGGGAATGGTCTGTGCCTGAAATCCGTGATAATTACGGTAATATATGTGTGCTTGAAAATGAAAGGGGCGAGCCTGAACTCGGTTTTGCAGATTTGGAAGCTGCCGTAATTTACTTGAAGAAGTTTTGTAATATAAGCATGTTATTGCAGCGTAATGAAGATAAAATTGCCATGCAGCTTCTTGCGGATATTCTTTCGTGTGCCATAAAATGCGGATATGCTGATGAAGCTGATTTTTTTAATCTGCCAGAAAAGGAGCTTATTGCCCGCTTTGATGTGTGTGCGAGAATGAACAGTGAAAGTGAATTTGCCAGGCTGTTTAAAACCTTCCGTTCCATGAAAAAAATTGAACGCTCTAAGTTTCCAATAGAAAATGCTTTCTGCGTAAATCTTGAAGTAAAGAAAAGATATGTGGATCCGCTTGTAAAGCTTTCCGACGGAAAATGTCAGCGGGCTTCAAGTTTAAGCCGAGAAGCTTCAGAGTGTATTATGGGATTTGTGAATTTTAAGGACTCTGATTTTGGCTGCGTAAGGTTTGTGTGAGTTTTCGTGTGCTTGTCTTTAAGTTTTTGTTGCTGTATACTTTAGGGTTATGAGGAATACAGAGAAGAATGAGCTTGCAGTGTGCGGTTTTGCTGCTGTAAAAACTCTTGAAAAAATTAACTGGAAAAGAATAAAGAGACTTTATTTTTCAGCAGAGCGTGCCTCCTTGTTTGGCGGATTGTGTAAGAAAATGGCTGCGGAAAAAAAGCCATACAATCAGGTAAAGGATATTGTTGAACTTGAAAAGCTCTGTGGCAGCGTACATCATCAGGGAGTTGTTGCTATGATAGAGCCTCCTGAAATTCTTCCTCTTACTACTGATGTTGCTGCTGAGTGGGTGAGCAAAGGCGAAAGTGCTGTTATTCTTGACCGTGTTGGTAATGCAAATAATCTGGGAGCAATTGTCCGTAGTGCAGCTTTTTTCGGCATAAAGAATATTGTTATTCCGCTTGATGAAGCACAGTCTTCGATTACTACGAGTTCTTACCGTGTTGCAGAAGGCGGCATGGAATTTGTTAATGTTTATTCTATAAAATCTATACCAAGACTTCTTGATGACATGAAGGGCAAGATGGTAAGAGTCGGCACGTCTCTTGAGGCTAAAGACAGTGTATATGGCTTAAAGAAACTTTGTGGCTCAAAGCCAGCTCTTATTATTCTTGGAAATGAAGAACACGGTATAAGCCGTGAAGTCAGCAATTGCTGTGATCATCTTGTAATTATTCCTTTTGCACAGATGAATGCTGGCGCTGAGCTGCCAAAGGTTGACAGCTTGAATGTTGCTCAGGCAAGTGCTGTTATTATGTATGAGTTGTGCCGTCCATGAAGAATGTTTTGAAATATTTCTGCCTTATTTTTGCCTCTTTGTTTGTTCTGGCAGATATCCCAGTTAGTGCAGCTGTTATTCCTGCGGAAGAACAGTGTGCTGCGAATGAATTTTATTCTCCCTTTACTTTGGACTATGTACCCGATGCTCTTATGCTTGGTGCTGGGGCGGCATTTGCTATAACTGGTTTTGTGCGTACAAAACGCACTGGCAATTATGATGAGTGGTACGAACGGACTTATAATAAGAATGACATAAACGGATTTGATAGAATCTGGTATAATCCTTACAGTTCTGTTCTTGATAATGTTGGTACTGTTACCTGTGCAATGAATCTTGCTGTTCTTCCGATTGGTGTGTTTGCAATTGAAAGTGCTTTGGGTAATTTTTATGCACGGGAATGGCTCGATGTTGGAACAATGCTTCTTGAATCGTGGATGTTTACTTATGGTATATGCAATGTTATAAAAACGACAGCACAGCGTAACCGCCCGTATATGTATACAGATACGGTTGATAAAGGTTCGCTTGATAATCATGACTTTATGTTTTCGTTCCCAAGTTCACATTCTGCTGATGCATTTCTTGGGGCATCGTTCTTAAGCTATGTGTTCTGCCAGTATTATCCTGATTCAAAATATAAGATTCCTGTTATTGCAACGTCTTATGCTTTTGCTGTGGGGACTGGACTTTTGCGTGTTGCCAGCGGTAACCATTTCCTTTCGGATGTCGCGGGCGGTGCATTTATTGGAACTGTAATTGGTTTGGGAATTCCGTTTATTCATCATAGGATGGCTTTAGGCAAATATGGCAGAAACTCTTTTGCTGTGTCTCCTGATGGTGTTAGTGCAAGGTTCTATTTCTAAAAAAAATAAAAAAATGCCTGACAATTTCTAGAATTGTCAGGCTGGTTTTTGTTATTGAAAAGAATGTAGCTGTGGTTTATAATGATAAAATGGCATACAGTGATAACGATAACCGTCAGAAAAAAAATTATAGCAGAAATAATAACTCTGGTCTTGGACTGGCACTGTGGGTTGCTGCTGCATTAATCCTTTTTATTCTTTTTGTTGTTAATCAGGGAAAAATAATTGCAAATTTAAAAGCAACTGGTTTTTTTGGCCGTGTTTTCGGTAAAACTCCAACATTTATAGAAAATGCCGATGTTCCTTATTCTTCAGCTGAAAAAAATGATGTAGATCCACTTTCTAGTGGTTCACTTTCTCTTATTACAACTCCATATTCTACTCCTGAGCAAACTGCTTCTGAGCCTATTCAGCCGTTGTCTCAAGAATTAAATACTAAAGATTCGGAAACTGTTTCATCTGTAGGTGGTCCTACAATGAGCATCAAACTGTTTTTTATGGCTATTAATAGTGACGGTTCTGTTACACGCAAAGAAGTGTCGCGTCAAATGAAAAAGACTTCTAGCCCTCTTGTAGATTCTATTAATGCTCTCATAGCAGGCCCTTCTGTTGAAGAAGAGGCTGCTGGGTGCCGAACTCTTGTGTCTAATGGTACGCAGTTAATAGGTGCTTCTGTTTCTAACAGTGTTGCAACTCTGAATTTCAGTACTGAGTTTGAGTTTAACCAGTATGGCATTGAAGGCACTCGTGGTCAGCTCCAGCAGATTGTATATACTGCTACTGCATTTCCTACTGTTGAAAGCGTTCAGTTTTTAATTGACGGTGAAAAAAGAGATTATCTCGGTAGCGAAGGTGTATGGATTGGTACTCCGCTGTCCCGAGATAATTTTTTGAATTTCTAGCGTTTTGTAGAATGGCTTTTTAAAATCTTGTTAAAATACGATTTATTTTTCTGATAGATACTTTCAAATACAGTCATTGTCAAGTATGTGTAAGTTCCATCTCCCATATCCTTCAAAATCTTAAAGTCGCGGGTAAGATCGCCTGTTTCTGGTTGATAGAACATATTGATTAGGCTGTCTTCTTTGTTTTGTGACTTAAAGCTTCTTTTCTGCCACAAAGCATAAGAGCCTTCTGTGCTCTGGCTAAGCTTTTTTAACAACAATGCATGGTACTGCTCTGAATATTCTTTATAAATATCAGGTACTTCAATTGTGTTCATTGTAAGCAATGCTGAGTCTCCAAGCAACCACAAATTTTCCATTGACTGCGACCATTGATCATCTATAGTTATTTTCTGTCCTTCGAAGTCTACAGTAAAAGCTTTTGCGCTTTTCTTTTTGAACTTTCTTGATTTATCAGATACATCACTTTTTACAGTTTTGAAATCAGTAAAGCTTGTGTCTGATGAACTTGTTAAAATTCCTGTCGTCAATATATCAAGCATTTTTGTGCTGTCTGCACTTGCAATGCTTTGAATATTAAAGATTGGAATTAATGTATTGTAGGTTACTGTTACAAAGCCTCCAAACTGATCAAAGGTCTCTTGACTTTTTACAAGTTCGCAGGAAGTGATTTCCTGTTTCTGGCGTCGTTCTGTAAATTCGTACAATAGATCATGCAGGTAGTTTACGACTTCTGTATCTTCAAAAGTGTCTGTTGAACCTACAATTCTTTCACCTGTAAGTTCAAAGTGTCGGCTTTCTGGTTTTATGTTTACATAAATTGTAATATCTCTTTCTGGAGATTTGTTTTTACTGTTTGCAGCTGAATAATATCTGGCTGCATAAGTTGTATCGTCATAATATAGAAAGCCGATGATGGAGTCTGACTTGAAAGTCTTATCGCTGTAATAGACATACTCACCAGAAAAGTCTGGTGTGTAATAGTGTACTCCCGGAACTGAAAATGCTGGGAATAATACTACAAGCGGGAGAATAAGACTTAATAAGCCTGCTTTAATGATTTTTGAAGTCATTGTATGCCTCCGTTTTTATTCTGCTCGTAATTTTGCAAGCTCTGCGTTTACAATATCTGCTGTTCTTGCTGCTGCTGATTCAAGAGGAACAAGTTCGGCATTGTCTGCAGAGCGAAGTTTAATTTCAACGTTTGGAAGATTTTTATCGCCAACTGTAATTCTTACAGGGAAGCCTATCAAATCCATATCGTTAAACTTAACACCAGGTCGTTCATCTCTGTCATCAAGAAGAACCTGAATGCCTGCTTTTGTAAGTTCGTCATACAATTTGTCTGCTGCATCTTTCATTGCGTCTTTATATTTAATTGGAACAATAGCAACCTGATAAGGTGCAATACTCATTGGCCAGATAATGCCTTTGTCATCATGGAAACGCTCAACGATAGATGCAAGAACACGGTCAACTCCAATGCCGTAACAGCCCATTGTCGGTACAGCTTCTTTTCCGTTTTTATCAAGATATGTTACACCCATGCTTTCCGTGTATTTTTTGCCGAGTTTGAAAATGTGTCCAAGTTCATTACCCTTACGGCTGTAGAAAGTGCCTCCGCAGTTTGGACAGCTATCACCAGGTTTTACTGTACGTACATCTACATTCATCCATGCAGTGTAGTCTCTTTCTGGTTCTACATGCTTTATGTGGAATCCTTCTTTTCCGCTTCCTGCAATTGCATCGTGCATGTC
>CACXDK010000050.1 GCA_902766345.1 uncultured Spirochaetaceae bacterium
GCCATTAATGGAAGAGTAAGACCATCATCTCCACTCATAACAGAAAAATCAGGATGTTTTGAAACAATCTTTTCTATTACTTCCATCATCTGATTAATGCTTCCGCTTGCTTCTTTTACGCCAGCAATATTTGGAAGATCTGCAATGCGTGCAAGAAGTGGTACAGAAATGTTCTTTCCTGTGCGTCCCTGAATATTGTATACTATTATAGGAATGCCAACCTTAGAAACAGCTTCATAATGACGGTAAATACCTTCATCGCTAGGCTTGTTGTAATAAGGAGTAACAACAAGAGCGTAATCTGCACCAAGTTTTTTTGCACGTTCTACATATCTTACTGCATCACGGGTATTGTTGCTTCCTGCACCGATAACAACTTTTACCTGTTTATTGTTTTTTGTATTCCATTCTTTTACGAGCGGAATAGCAATGTTAATAAGTTTTTCCTCTTCCTCTTCATCAAGAGTAGGTGTTTCGCCTGTTGTTCCCAAAGGTAAAAGTCCATCAATGCCCTGTTCCAACTGGAACAAAACATTCTTCTTGAAGCCATCATAATCCACTGAACCATCAGCGTTCATTGGTGTAATCATGGCTGTGAAAGAACCCTGCAGTCTAGACATGATACATAACTCCTTTCTATAATAATCCAAATATTGCATAATTATACAAAAAACATGCAAATTAATCAACAACAACGGAAAAATAAAAAAAACGGTATTTGAGCACACTAATCAAATACCGCAGACTAAGAACTGAATTTTTTTAATAATTTTTACATAATATATAAAATCTCTTTATCTCCGACTCACTCCACGTTTTAACTGTTACAAAAGTACCATACCACCCCTGTTCAAGCAACAGAATATCCTACCAAAAATATGGTATATTCATACCATGTTTCTAGTAAAATCAAGCAGTCTTTCTTTTTTTTTAACAATATGCTATAATAATTGACATGAAGCAAAAAGTTTTTTTTCTGACACTTTTGTTATTTGCTTTTTATTTCATTTCTTCCACTGTAGTTTACAAGGATACTTCTATTCCTATTGAAACCAGTTTATATTGGGACCGTAATAATTCATACGATGCAAATACAGTCCTTTCAAATACCTTTTCACCTACAAAACGAGAATTTACCTGCAAGGCAGACCGAGGTTCTTTATGGGTACTTATAAAATTTGACAAAGACGCAAGTAAAGGAGTTCCATCCTACGCACTTGATCTTGGGCAAAGCTCTGTTTCAAAGGCAGAACTTTACATAAAAAACGGTGATTATTGGAGACCTTACAGGATAACAGGAAACAGCCAAAATAAAAGGAAATTGCAAACCAGCTTCATGCGTGATGTATTAATTATAAACGGCAATCACCTAGAAGAAGGGGATTCTTATAACCTGCTACTGAAAATAGCCCCTAATTACGGAAAAACAAGCATTATTACACTGCATCACATTAATAACTACAGCAAGCATGTAATGTCTGCAACTATTTTTCACTCAACAATATCCTGCATGTGCTTTTCCATTGCGTTTATGGCACTCATATACGGTCTTTTGTTCAGCGACGTAATCACAAAGCTTATAAGCGTAAACATTTTCATTTTTCTGGTTACGCAGTTACAGCTTACTGGAATGGGTCCTACATACCTTTGGAACACACTTTCAAGAAGCCTGCCTTCAAATGATTACATTTCCTATTTTTTCATGAGGCTTATAATTGCAAACATTGCAATAATCCTTTTCAATCTTCCTAAATATAAAACAAACGGAAAATGCTGCATTCCATATAAAGTCAGTTTCTACGCAATTCTTTCACTAGGAGTTTTAGACTTCCTCATAAACTGTTTTATTCCTTCTCAAAAAGTAATATTCTTTTCTTTCCACATAACAGTCATTATTCAAGATATGCTTTTCCTGTATCAGTTAATACTCGTAAACAGAAGAAACAGAAAAGAACTCCCCTTCCAAACTTTTTATTGGGCACCTGTATTTGCACTGAATATTTTCAAACATGTAGTTGATATCTTACCATTAATTTCTACTATAAATCTTATTCTTTTCAAAAAAGATACTTACATTCTTAAATATCTGTCATTCTTTACATTCATAATTCCTGTTTTAATAAAAACCTTAAAAGAAATACGCTCAAAATTCAAAGATTTACGCGATAAGATTGAAAAATATGAACAGAAAATTCTGACAGATGAAATTGATAATAATTTTTACGTTTCAACAATTCATCAGCTAATTGACATGAATACAATGGCAATAAATGCACTACACATGCCAGAACTTAAGTTTGACACTTATGACAGCAAGGAAATTAAAAATTTAATACATTACAATCTTGTAAAATCTCAGTCATTCTTAAACACAAGTTTA
>CACXDK010000051.1 GCA_902766345.1 uncultured Spirochaetaceae bacterium
CCAAGGAATGCAGGATAAGTCTGCATGATTGCTTTAATTACAACGCTTTCGTTTTCTGCAGTAGAAAGCATTGGAGAAAGATATACAGATGCAAAAGAACCAACACCAACAGCACCGATGAATGCTATTGTTACCCAAATGAGAGCGATGCGGCGTGAAAGTGTAATTTCTTTGTTGCTGCGAATACCCATGAAGCGAACAAGAATATGAGGCATTCCAAAGTAGCCAAGTCCCCATGCAAGGGCAGAAACTATGGACATTAAACCGTAAGACTTATTCTGTGTAAACTTTTCCTTCATTATATCGCCAAATTCTCCAGAAATTGCACGAGAACTGAATTCCTGTACTTTTGCTACTGCGTTTGAAGGTCCGCCCAATGTTACCATCATTATTGCTATTGTAATGATAAGTACACTAAACATGAGTGTTCCCTGAATGAAGTCTGTTGTACAAACTGCACTAAAACCACCGAGCAGTGTATAAAGAAGGATGACTACCATACCTATTACGAGACCGCAGATATATGGAAGTCCAAATACTGTATTAAGAAGTTTTGCACAGGCAACAAAACCTGAGGCTGTGTAAATGACAAAGAATAAAACTATAAATATAGTAGAAATCAAAGAAATAATTCTTTTTCTGTCCTTAAAGCGGTTTGTAAGGAACTCTGGAATTGTAATTGAGTTGCCACATGCAATTGAATATTTGCGTAAAGGTTTTGCAACGATTAGCCAGTTAAGATAGGTTCCAACTTCAAGGCCGAGGGCTGTCCAGAATGCTTCTTTAAGACCTCCAAGATATGCAACTCCAGGCAGTCCCATCAAAAGCCAGCCAGACATATCACTTGCTTCTGCAGAAAGTGCTGTTGTCCATGGTCCCATGTTGCGTCCACCGAGGAAAAAGTCTTCTGAGCTGTTGTTTTTGCTCATCCATCTAATTCCTATGTAAATCATAAGCCCCAAATAAATCGTAAAGGCTATTACCTGCTGAATCATTGCAGATGACATTTTGACCTCCATTTTTTTTCATCAAAAATCATCATTAAGTATATGGTATAAATGGAATATTTTCAATGTGTGTCTTGCAACGGCACAATGTAGATAAGCTATAAAAAAAGGCATCCCAAAACCCGCTGTTCAGGTTTCAGGATGCCTTTTGTTTACAAAAGCCTTTTAGTAGTTTTTACAGGTTCTGCTTGAAGAATGTCTCCAGCTTTTCTGCTGCTGCATTCTCATCGTCACCTTCTATTTCAACAGTGACAGTGTGATCCTGCTTTGCTCCAAGGCTCATCAGTGCTATAAGGCGTTTTGCATCTACAGTTTTACCGTTGCATGAAGCTTTTACAGTAGAATTAAATTCCTTTGCAAGCTTTACAAGGTCTCCTGCAGGTCGTGCATGAATGCCTAACTTGTCTGTTACAGTGTATGCAAACTGTTTCATCCATTAACTCCTTTCTGAAACATTCTTTTTAAGCAGTCCTAGCATAAGGCAGCTGACTGCGGAACCAGCCAATAGGGCAATAATGTATGCAACTGGATTGCCTACTACAGGGAATACGAAGATTCCTCCATGTGGTGCCATGAGTGTACATTTGAATGCCATTGAAAGTGCGCCTGCAACGGCACTTCCTACGATACAAGAAGGAAGAACTCTTCCTGGGTCTGCTGCGGCATAAGGAATTGCACCTTCTGTAATGAATGCAAAGCCCATTACAAAGTTTACAGGACCAGCCTTTCTTTCTTCGGCTGTGAACTTGTTCTTAAACAGGATTGTTGCAAGTGCTATTGCAATTGGAGGAACCATGCCGCCAACCATAACAGCAGCCATGATGTTGTAATGTCCTTCCGCAAGCATTCCTGTTGCAAAAACATAAGCCGCTTTGTTTACAGGGCCGCCCATGTCTACAGCCATCATGCCGCCAAGAATCAAACCAAGAAGAATGGCACTTGTTCCGCTGATGTGGTTGAGTCCTGCGTTGAGCCAGTGGTTGATTGCTCCAACAACAGGTTCAATGATAAAGTTCATGCCAAGTCCTACAATGAGCATTCCCAAAAGCGGATAGATAAGGACAGGCTTGATTCCGTCAAGGCTCTTTGGAAGTC
>CACXDK010000052.1 GCA_902766345.1 uncultured Spirochaetaceae bacterium
CATCTTACTGAAATCAATTCCCATAGAAACTTCTCCTAAAAGTTTTTCTTGCTTTCTTCAAGAACCGAAATAACCTTGTCGCACCAAGCATCAAATTCTGGATCTTCTTTCTGACATTCTGGATGCGAAAGAACATAGTCAAGAGAAATGCGGACACCTGCATGGAACGGAACAGTAGTCTGCATTTGTGGAACAAGCCTTTTCAGCTTTGAATTATCAAAGACTACGGAAACAGATTTGTCTCCTGTAAGGCTTCCTTCAAAATCAAAACCGAACTTGTTACCGACGGCACTTAAATAATCTGATGCAACGTGGTAGGCATTCAATTTTACTCCAAGTGCGTCTGCAATAGTCTGGTAAATCTGATTCCATGAAAGAATTTCATCGCCAGTAATCTGGAATGCTTCGCCGATTGCATGGCGGTTCATCATGAGCCCGATGTATCCAGTGGCAAAATCTTTGTTGAATGTAACAGCCCAAAGCGAAGTTCCGTCCCCTTGAATAATTACAGGCTTGCCTTCTTTCATGCGCTTTATCACCTGATAAAATCCATTTTTCCCGTGCACACCGAGGGGAATGTTTCTTTCGTCATAAGTATGGCTTGGACGAACAATAGTTATTGGAAATCCATTTTCCCTGTATTGCTTCATAAGGAATTCTTCACAGGCAATTTTGTTGCGGGAATATTCCCAGTGTGGATTTGCAAGAGTTGTCCCCTCGGTAATTACATAGCTTGCAGAAGGCTTGTTGTAAGCAGATGCCGAACTTATGTAGATATACTGCTTAGTCTTACCGGCAAACAGTTTGTAATCCCGTTCAACCTGTGGCAGAGTAAATCCTATGAATTCATTTACAACGTCAAACTCCATGCCCGAAAGCTTTTTTCGGGCATCGTCTTCGTTTGAGATGTCGCATATAATCTGATGAACGTTTGCAGGAACTCTATCTGCCCTGTTACCGCGATTTAAAAGCCACACCTCCCATTCTGGTCTTTGGGAAAGTTCCCTTACAATTGCGGAACTGATAGTTCCAGTTCCGCCAATAAACAAAGCTTTTATTTTAGACATATTAAACCATCATCTTATAGATTTTTGTACAGTCATCTTCGTTCAGCGTTACAAAGCCAGAAATTGAACCTGGTCTTCCGTCACCACGGCAAAGGACTTCTACCAGTTTTGGAATGTCTTCTTCCTTTGCACCGAGCTCTGCAAAATTCTTTGGCATGCCAATTGAAATAAGATAATTTCTGAGGGCTTCAATTCCTTCAAGAGCTGTAACTTCCGGATGGTCAAAATCCATCTGACAACCCCACACACGGACAGCAACTTTTGCAAAACGCATTACGTCGTGATTCATTACATATTTGAAAACAGCAGGCATTGTTACTGCAAGACCTGCTCCGTGGGCACAGTCATAAAGGGCTGAAAGCTCATGTTCAATATTGTGGCTGTTCCAGTCCTGACTCCTACCTACACCACAGGAATTATTGTGAGCCATCATTCCAGCCCACATAATGTTTGCACGTGCTTCATAATTATTTGGATCTGCAATTACGCGAGGACCTTCGTGCTTCATTGTAAGAAGAAGAGCTTCAATCATACGATCGGTAACTTCAACTTCCTTTGTGTTTGTAAGATAACGCTCGTAAAGATGAGCCATAATATCTGTGATTCCTGCTGCCGTCTGGTGTGGGGGTAGGGTTTGTGTAAGGGCTGGGTTAAGGATGCTGAACTTAGGGCGGATTGCATCGCTTCCAGTTCCGCGCTTGAACATGCCTTCTTCCTTTGTAATGACAGAATCTGGACTGCCTTCACTTCCTGCTGCTGCAATTGTAAGAACTGTTCCTACAGGCAGAGCTTTTTCAATTTCCTTTCCGCTGTAAAAGTCCCAGAAGTCGCCATCATACAAAACGCCAGCTGCAATTGCCTTTGCAGAATCAATTACACTTCCGCCACCGACTGCAAGAATAAAATCAACCTTTTCTTTTTTGCAAAGCTCAATGCCTTCGTATACAAGACCGCTTCTTGGATTAGGCTTTACACCTCCAAGACTGACATAAGAAATGCCAGCTTTTTTAAGGGAAGATTCAACCCTGTCTAACAGACCAGAGCTTTTTGCACTTTTTCCGCCAAAGTGAATTAAAACCTTACTTCCGCCAAACTTCTTTACATAGTTTCCTGTTTCATTTTCAGTTTCCTTTCCAAAGACAAAATATGTCGGTGAATAGAATGTAAAATTTTCCATAGTAACTCCTGAAATTAGATTGAACTTCTTAGCACAAAGTTGATAAGTACCTGCTTTTTAGGATAAGGCAGGTTTTAAAAAAAAGAAAGAAGATTTTTATTGAAAATTGCCCATTTTTTGTTATTATCTTAATTACATGGAAAAAGAAATTATTGCTTATCAGCATATCAGGGGTGTTTCTTTTACACAGGAAGATGAAAGTCCTACTAAGTTTCCTCCGCATTGGCATAATGATGCTGAATTTGTTTTGATTTTAAAGAAAGGCTGCAAATTCCGTGTTGACGGCAAAGTGTTCGAGCCGGAAGAAGGAGACATTCTTTTAATATGGCCTCGGGAACTTCACGAAATTATCCATATTCCGCAAAACGGCATGGTGTTCATTCAGTTTTCCTCTTACTTGATAGAAAGCAATTCTGATTTTGCCGCCGCTTCTCATTTTATAAATGCCTGTCATCTTATCAGCAAAAAAGAAAATGCTGCTCTTACAGCAAAAATAGAAGAGTTGATTTATAAAATCCGTGATATGCATGACAAAAAACAGTATTTTACAGAAACTCGCTGCAAAGTTGTTGTTTATGAAATCCTTCTGCTTGTGGGCGACTTTGTCATGAAAGAACACCGCGAAAGCCTTACAAACGTAAACTTTTCCGATCGTTTGTGGGAATATGTTCGTTATGCTTGCAGTTACATTGCAGAACATTCTGCAGAAAATATTACACAGTCAGAAGTTGCCCAGAAAACAGGATTGAGTCAGTATTATTTTTCAAAGCTTTTTAATGAATACACAAAGATGAGTTTTCCAGAATATCTTGCAGGCATTCGTGTGCAAAAAGCTATTTATCTTTTGGAAAACGAAAGTCTTTCTGTTACAGACTGCGGATTTGAAGCAGGCTTTCAGTCAACTACAACTTTTAATAAAATC
>CACXDK010000053.1 GCA_902766345.1 uncultured Spirochaetaceae bacterium
CTCTTTGGGATTGGGACAGCTGGCTTACAGACCTTGTTCTTGGAAGACTCCCTGAACTTGGCGACATAGTCGAGTATGAGAAAGGTTGCATATTTAATTTCCTTGAATATGTAAAAGAAGACGGAGCAATGCCAATATGGATTGAGCCGGATACCTTTGGCGAGGATGAGTACACTGACGGTAATACAAACAGTCACAAGCCATGCCTTGCACAACACGCATTGTTTATTTGCGAAAAAACAGGAAATGATGCTGAATGGCTAAGGGAGAAATTTCATCTTATAGAAGCTTATCTTGGATTTTATGAGAACAAATGCAAGCATGAAACAGGGCTTTATTACTGGGTTGATGACTTTGCAATCGGTGTGGATAATGACCCTTGCACATTCTACAGACCAAAGGGAAGCACTGCTTCAATCTATTTAAACTGTCTTATGTATAAGGAACTTCTTGCAACATCAAAGCTTGCAAGTATGCTTGGTCTTGCTGACAAGGAGGAAAAATACAAAACGCGTGCAGAAACACTAAAGGCGGCAATTCAGGAGCATTGTTGGGATGAACGCGATGGATTTTTCTACAGCGTAGATATAAACTTAGTTCCAATAGACCTGACGCAGAAGCTACATTCGGGATGCCCAAGACATTGGAGTTGCTTGATTATGCGAATTGGCGTCTGGACAGGATTTATGGCGATGTGGGCAGGCATTGCAACTCCTGAGCAGGCAGAACGAATGGTCAATGAACATTATCTTAATGAAAAGACCTTCTATTCACAATACGGGGTGCGTTCACTAAAAAAAAAAAAAAAAATGTATAAAATCGCAGTATCCGGAAACCCATCCTGTTGGCTAGGCCCTATCTGGGGAATAGCGAACTATATGGTTTTTGAAGGCCTGTATAAATACGGATTTATCGAAGAAGCCCGTAGCCTGGCAGAAAAGACAATTACACTTTTCGGTAGTGATATTGAAAAGAACGGCGAAATGCATGAATATTACGATCCTGAAAGCGGCGTGGGGGTTCATAACCTTGGATTCCAAAGCTGGAATCTTCTATCCCTGAATATGCTTGATTGGATAAAAAACGTTAATTCTTCTGATGAATAATCAGAATGATTATATATTAAAAATAATAATTTAAGGAGTGAAAAAAATGAAAAAATTAAGGAAAGCGATTACGCTATTAGTGGGAATGGTGATGGTATTCTCCTTGATTCCTCAGACAGTGCTGGCAGCACAAGTAGACGACTCATATTTATATGGTTGGGAAAGAGCTAATGGCGTGACACAGAACGGAAGCACTGTACTATCATGCGTAACAAGTGATATTGCGCACAGCGGAAGTAACAGTTTGCTTTTAAAACATGAAGACGAAAGTCAGAATGGAAGTGACCTGAAAATAAAACAGGGAAATCTAAGCCTTGGAGAAGGAACATACACATTAAGCTTCTGGGCAGCAGGCACAGTAGCTGATCATGACGATGATCCATGGAGATATCAACAGATCGTGTGGATGCCGAATGTCGGTGACGGATGGTTTTATGTTACAGATATGACTATCGGAGAGACAGACGGCGATTGGACACATTATTCAAAGGAATTTACCGTAGAATCAGGAAAAACAGTTACTGAAATGTCTATCTCTATCAGAGGATATGAGGCAACAGGTTTATTCCTTGATGACTTTACTCTTGTAAAGCAGGGAACAACGAATAATCTTCTTAAAAACGGAAGCTTTGATTTTGATGGAAAAGCAACATACACACCAGAGCTTGATGCTTATTTCCAGGGTTGGGTAAGAGATACTGGTATCGCAGAAAACGGAAGCACAATCTTCACATGTGTAACTGATAAAATTGCGCATAGCGGAAATCACAGTTTCGTTTTAAAGTCTCTTGACACAGGCGCTAGCGACCTGGCGTTTAAGCAGACAGTAGGTTTAGGAGAAGGAACATACACAGTAAGCTTCTGGGCAGCAGGTACAGCAGCTGACCATGATGATGATACATACAGAAATCAGCAGATGGTATGGTTGTGGGGTTCTACAGAACAGTGGGCTTACCTTTCAAATATGTACACCGGAGAAAAGGACGGAGATTGGGCAAAGTATACACTTACCTTTACAGTTCCGGCAGGCGCAACAGTTGGTGAATTTAAGCTATCAACAAGAGGACATGGAACAGAAGGTTTGTACATAGATGACATCAGCATTGTTAAGTCCGGATCAACAGAAAACCTTCTTACAAACGGTGGATTTGAAGAGAAGGCAGCAGGAGA
>CACXDK010000054.1 GCA_902766345.1 uncultured Spirochaetaceae bacterium
AATGTCTCGTGCAAAAATAATATCAATATCAGAAAGATTATTAGTATTTGCACAATCATGATATTCAAACATAATTGAATCTTTTATTTCTTTGCTAAATGTATAGTCTCCTGAAACGGTACGAGTCAAATATGGCTGATACCAATCTCTGCTGGCTTCTTCTGACAAAGTCAACAATGGAGCATTAGATACATTAAGCAAATCAATATCATGAGCATAAATACGAATGTTTGCACTCGGATATTTCTTTTTCAAGATACAGGCAAGAGAATATGACTCATAGCCCTTGTTACATCCAGCATTCCAAACAACAATATTTTTTGCATTATTATCAGGTAAAGCTTTAAGAACTTCATTAGAATAAGCTTCGTTCCACCATGTACAGTTACAACGGGAATAGAAAGGCTTCAAGAATGCATCTGCATCAGCATCATTCTGAATCTGAGTTTTATCAGCACCTCTCTGCTTTTTCCAATCTGCATACCGCTTGTTTACCCAATCTTTTGTTATAGCGTTTACAGAAAACTTCTTTTGGGTTAAAAGAGATTCTGTGATGAATTTCAAATCTTCATCTGTAATTGCATTTTCAAGATTTGCTACAGGAGCAACATTCTGCATTTCAGAAGCAGATTCTGCAGCAAGAGACTTTCTGCGTTCCATCTGAACTTTTGCAGTCTCAGCAAGTTTCTGCTCTTCTTCTGGAGTTCTAACACCAAAAATAGTGTCAATATCAAGAAGAATATACAAATGTTTTTGAGCTTCTGCTACACCATAAATATATTTGATATTTATGTCACCAAAAAGAGGATGTGGAGGCTGAATTGTACTCTGCTGAATGCCAACAACATTGTCAATCGCATCTACAACAACTCCAAACATCTGTTCCCCAACAGTAACAACAAGCATATTCTCCATCTTATTGTCATCATGAGGAGGAACCTCAATATTAAAGAAGAGGCGAAGATCTATAATTGGTATAATCTCACCACGAAGATTGTATACACCCAATACGAAAGGCAAACTGTTAGGAACATAAGTAAAATTACCAGCCTTTACAATTTCCTTTACCTTTCTAATATCAATTGCATAATCTTTTCCTGCAAGAGAAAAAGTTACCATTCTATAATCAATAATACTGTTGCGTGCCTTTTCTTCAGTATTCAAAGTTGCATTACTAACATCTTCTGTCGTACTTGCAAAAGCACTCAATCTTTCCTGTATCGTTGCCATGGCTTACCCTCTTCTTATTGCTTCTTCTTCACGAAGCTGCTGTGCGTCAAGTTCCTGCTTTACGCCAAGTTCAAGCAACTGGCTTACATCAATAATAAGAGAAACAGAACCATCACCCAATATTGAAGCACCGGCAATTCCCGGAGATGCAGTAAACTGATCACGCAACGGCTTAATTACGACATCTTCTTCTCCAACCAAAGCATCGACCATAACGCCAATCTTCTTTTCCTGAGAACCAACAATTACAATAAAGCAGTAATCATTATTAGATATGTCTTTAATGTTAAAGAGTCTATTCAAGCGAAGAATTGAAATTACTTCATTACGAACATTCAAAACTTCATAGCTATCGATTGTATTAATGCTGCTCTTCTTAACACGCTGGCTTTCAATGACGTTTGCAATTGGAATAGAGTAAACTTCTTTTCCAACACGAACCAAAAGTCCCTGAATAATAGCCAAAGTCAATGGCAGTCTTATACTAAACTTAGAACCTTTATGGCGTTCACTTACAATGCTGATAGAACCTTTAAGCTTTTCAACCATAGTTTTAACAACATCAAGTCCAACACCACGGCCAGAAACATTACTAATCTTATCGCTAGTTGAGAAACCTGGCATGAAAATAAGATTATAGGCTTCCTGGTTAGACAAAACTTTGTTAGGACTAATAAGCCCCTTATTTATTGCCTTCTGACGAACCTTATCAACATCGATACCTTCACCGTCATCAATAATGTCGATAATAATCATATTACCTTCATTTGAAGCACGAAGTGTAAG
>CACXDK010000055.1 GCA_902766345.1 uncultured Spirochaetaceae bacterium
TGCATGGATATTACAGGTATGGATATTAGCAATATTGAAAATAATACAACAAGAATGTTTCCTGAAAGAATTTTTGCTCCAATGGATTTCATTTATTTCTCCTGCACATTTAAAAATTTTAGGACTATTTTATAATTATCCATGCTGTTACTTGAATTTGTCAAGTTTTATTTACAATCTTATGGCTTTTCGATACAATAAGAGCAAGTTTCTAGACCCAAGGGGATATTCATGCCAAAAGTAGAAGTTAACGAGAATCTATTTTTCAATTTAGTAGGAAAAAAATATAATTGCGATGAGCTGTTTGAAAAGAAGCTCACTCATGCAAAAGCAGAGCTTGATGAAAAGCCAGATGAAACACAGCCAGAAGATAAACGTGTTATAAAAATAGAATTGAACGATACAAACCGTCCTGATTTATGGTCTACAGGTGGTATTGCCAGATGTCTGCGTGAGTATGAAGGCGGTAAGCATAATGATTATGCTTCATTTATGAATACAAAGGATAAGACTCTTGATAGCAAAGATCGTACTATTATTGTAAATGAAAATCTTCGTCATATCCGTCCTTATATAGTATCTTTCATTATTTCTGGAAAGCCTATAACAGAGCCTCTTCTTATGGATTTAATCCAGACTCAGGAAAAACTCTGCTGGAACTTCGGTCGCAAGCGCAAGACAATTGCCATGGGTGTATACCGTGAAAAAGATGTTCAGTGGCCAGTTCATTATGATGCTGTAGATCCTGATTCTGTTTCTTTTGTTCCTCTTATGGAAGAAAAGGCTTCTACTTGCCGTGAAATAGCTGCAAACCATCCAAAGGGAAAAGAATTCGGATGGATTTTGAAAGATTTTGCTCAGTATCCTTTGCTTCGCGATAACCGTGGAGAAGTTTTGAGTATGCCTCCAATCATCAACAGTGCAACTTTGGGTCAGGTTGAAACTGGCGATTCTGAGCTTCTTATTGAACTTACTGGCGATGACATTGAAGGTCTTATGCTTAGTGCCAACATTGTGGCCTGTGACTTCTTTGATGCAGGTTATAATATCATTCCTGTTAAGACTCAGCATCCTTATGATACAGGTTATGGAAAGGATATTCAGGTTCCTTTCTATTTCCAGAAGCCTACTTCAGCACGTCTCAGTGCAATAAATAAAAAGCTTGGTGCAAATCTTACAGAAAAAGAAGTTATTGCAGATCTTGAGCGCATGGGCAACTCTGTTACTTCCCGTTCAGAAAATGGCGATGTTATATTTACTTTAAATCCTGCTCCTTACCGCAATGACTTTTTGCATGAAGTGGATGTCATTGAAGATGTAATGATCGGTCAGGATCTGGACTTCTTTAGCCCTCAGTCTCCAAATGACTTTACTATCGGACGTTTGCTTCCAATAACAGAATACAGCCGTAAGGCAAAGGTCATTATGACTGGTATGGGATATCAGGAAATGATTTATAACTATCTTGGTTCAAAGAAGACTTACATTGACAAGATGTGTATTGACGGTTCTAAGGTCATAGAGATTGCAAACCCTATGAGCGAAAACTACCAGTTTGTTCGTCCTTCAATTATTGCTTCTTTGCTTGAATCTGAAAGTCAGAGTGCAAATGCTGTTTATCCTCATAAGATTTATGAGATTGGTAAGATTGCATTTATTGAGCCTTCTGAAAATACTGGTACAAAGACTGTTCAGAGCCTTGGTTTTGTTACAGCAGCAAGCAACGCAAACTTTAACGATGCAGCAAGTGAAATGTCTACATTGCTGTATTATCTTGATCATAAATATGAAGTAAAGGAATCTGATGATCCTCGTTTTATTCCTGGACGTCAGGCTTCTATTATTGTAAACGGAAAAGTTGCAGGTATTTTTGGTGAAGTTCATCCACAGGTTCTTGAAAACTGGCAGATAGCTGTTCCTTGTACAGCAGGTGAAATTGACCTTGAGTATCTGATGGCAAATGAAACAAAAGAACATAATGTAGAAGTTGCTGCTCCAAATGCTGCAAAGGTTGAACAGAAGAAAGCTCCTGCTCAGCCAGCTGCTAAGAAAGAAGAATCTAGCGGACCAAAACTTGCTGAAAATCAGGTTGAACACTTTAACAAATACATTGACTTGCGTGTTGCAAAGATTGTAAAGATTGACCGCAACCCACAGGGTGAAAAGCTTTATGTTGAACATCTTGATGATGGTAGCGGAACAGAAAGAATTATTCAGTCTGGTCTTGTTCCTTATTTGCGTGAAGATGAACTTTTGGGAAAGAACATCATTCTTGTTTCTAACCTTGCTCCACGCAAGATGCGCGGAATTGAAAGTCATGGTATGCTCCTTGCAGCTGACTATACTGAAAACGGTAAGGAATGTGTTGAAGTTCTTACAGCTCCATGGGCTGCTCCTGGAACACCTGTCATTCCAGAAGGTGCGGATGAGGCTTCTGCTTTGCAGAAACCTGCTAAGATTGACTTTGACAAACTCGAAAAGATTGTTCTTAGCGTAAAGGCTAATCATTTTATGCTTGATGGTGTAAACCTTACAGCAGCAGGTAAGCCAATCACTACAGAAAAAGCAGCTAACAGTGCTGTAGAATAATAAATTAACTTTAATAATTAAAGCCACTTTGGATATTTTCCAGAGTGGCTTTTTATTTTGATTATTTGGAGATAAATATGAA
>CACXDK010000056.1 GCA_902766345.1 uncultured Spirochaetaceae bacterium
TGTATCTTACAAATCCTGATGCAGAAAAAATTACAGTAGCAAATTATTTTGAAGAGTCAGCCATTCCAATGAAGCCAGAAGAATATCTTAGTGGAAATCAGATATCATTGGTTGACGTTAAAAGGTACTATGCAGTAGGAAAAATAGGTTCATCCCCTTGGTATGTTGTAATGGAAGGACCTATTTCTGAATTTACAGGCGGAGTAAAACGTACAATATTCCTGTTTGAGCTTGTACTCATTCTTTTCTGTATTTTAAGTTCGCTTTACAATTTTAGAAATACAATGCTTCTTCGTAAGGATGAAATGGCAACAGGTGCTAAAATATATTCTGAAACACAAAACCTGGTTGTAGCGGCAAAAGAGAATGCTGCTACAAGTCAGGATCAGAGTGCGGCCGTAAAAGAAATTGTCGCTACTATGGAAGACAATAATGCCCTTACAGAAAACATTGCTACAAAAGTAAAAGATGTTTCTAAAGTTGCAGGAAAGACATCGGGCGATGTAAACGAGGGGGTTAAGTATCTTGAAGAAAATGTGCGTCAGTTGCATGAAATTGCTTCTGCAAATCAGAATACAATAGACGGTATTAAGCACCTTGGCGAAAAAATAGATAACATCTGGGACATTGTTACACTCATTAATTCTGTTGCAGATCAGGCAAAAATCATAGCATTTAATGCGGAGCTTGAAGCAAGTAGTGCGGGAGATGCAGGTAAGAACTTCCACATTGTTGCATCGGAAATTCGCCGTTTGGCAGATGGCATTATTGACGGTACAAAAGAAATAAAAGACAGAATTAACGAAATTCAGCAGTCTTCCGACAGCTTGATTCTTGCAAGCGAAAGCGGTACTGAAAAAATTAATGAAGGCTGTGAAAATGCAAAGAGCCTTGAACAAAGGTTTGAAAGCATAAAAAATGCTTCTGAAATTACTGCCACAAGTGCTGGTGACATAACTACAATAATTCAGCAGCAGACAATGGCTAGCGAACAGATTTTGATTACTCTTAAACAGATTGCCGCTGGAGTAGAAAACTTTACGGCTGCAACTGAAAATATCTCACAGGCTTCTGAAAATCTTAAAAAGATATCCGAAGCTCTTAATAACTGATGGTGACTATGAATGTAAAAAAAAGAATTGCCCTCTGCCTTTGTTTTATAATTTTGGCAGCGGGCATTTTTTGTGTAGGCGTTAATGTGTATATGGTTTTATATGCAAAGCCATATATTTATTCTGATGTAGAGGCTTTGCCCAAAAATAAATATACCGTAATTCTTCCTGGTGCAAAAGTTTACAGCAACAATGTTTCGCATGTTGTCCGAGACCGCATTGAAGGTTCTTTGCAGTGTTTGAATGCTGGAAAAGCTAAAAAAATCCTTGTTTCTGGCGACCACGGCAGAAAAGACTATGATGAAGTAAATGAAATCCGCAAGTACATGCAGAGTGTTTATGGTACTGATGGGAGCTTGATTTTTATGGATCATGCAGGCTTTTCTACCTATGAAACAATGTACAGGGCACGCGATATTTTTTGCGTAACAGATGCCATTATTGTTACACAAAAGTTTCATGTGTACCGCTCTGTATACATTGCCCGCAAACTTGGCATTGATGCCGTTGCCCTTGAAGCCCCGGAACTTGTTCGGTATGCACCTCAACTTCACAAAATGTGGGAATTCAGGGAGTTTCTTGCAAGAATAAAAGCTTTTTTCAGTGTAGCCTTATGCATAAAACCTACATATCTTGGCGATAAAATTCCAATTACAGGAAATTCTCTGGACAGCTGGGATTAAATGTTTCTCTGCACTCTGATGCATTTATTGACCATGACGGCAAACTGTGGAATAATGCATGAATAGATTATTCTTAAACGGAGTTTTAATATGGTAGCATTAATTATAGGTATTCTTCTTATGGCATTCTGTGCTTTTGCATGCATTCCTGCAGGTTTGGCATGGAGTTCTTATGTCATTGATTTCTTAAAGGGCTGTGTGCCAGTATTGGCAGCCTTTGTTGGCTTGATTGCAGTATTTATTGGCTTTGCTGACATTAAAGACAAAAATGAAGCAAAAAAGGAAGAACTTGCTGCCCGTAAGGCAGAAGAAGCTGCTCCAGAAAAATAAGAGCCTCGAAAAGAACGACATAGAGGTGTTAAATGAGTTTTAAAGATTCTAAGGTAGTTATAGTCGGAGTGGGAAATGTTGGAGCTACTACTGCATATAGTATTCTTAATCAGGGAATATGTGAAGATGTAGTTCTCATAGATGTAAACAAGGAAAAGGCCATAGCCGAAGCTTTGGACATGCAGCACTCCATCTACTTTATGAACAGAAACATGTCCATAAAGGCAGGCGACTATTCAGAGTGCCGTGACGCTGATGTTGTTGTAATAACAGCAAGTGCCCCAATGCCAAAGGATTCCCATAACAGACTTGAAATGCTTGCTCCAAGCATGAAGATTATAAAAAACATTGTAGACAATGTTATGGAAAACGGCTTTGACGGCGTTTTTGTTGTAATATCAAACCCTGTGGATATAATGTCTTATTACATCTGGAAACTTTCACGTCTGCCTAAAAACCGCATTATTGGAAGCGGAACAACACTAGACACTGCTCGTTTGTGCTGTGAACTTTCAAAAATGTACAATCTTGATGCGAAAAGCGTAGAAGCCTTTGTTATGGCTGAACACGGTGACAGTGAGATGGTTTCCTGGGCAAGTGCCACAATTGGTGGAAAAAGCCTTTCCGATGTTTTTGCCGATAATGCGGACAGAACAAAGGACATTACTAAAGAAGAGCTTTTAAGACGTACAAAAGAAGCTGGCTGGGACATCTTTAACCGCAAGGGAAACACCTGTTACGGCATTGCTTCAAGTGCAACGGCAATAATTAAGTCCATTTTGTTTAATGAAAACCGCATTCTTCCTGTAAGTGTTGGTTTGAATGGCGAATACGGACTTAACAATATCTTCCTGAGTGTTCCGACAATAATCAATAAAAACGGAGCAAAGGAAATTGTAGAAATAAAACTTGCTGATGAAGAACGCGAGCTTTTAATGAAATCTGCCGAAGTTGTGCAGAATTTCTATAAAGAATTGCAGATTTAGTTTTAATCTAACTAGATTGGCTGTTCTTCCTAACTAGATTTAACATACATCCTAGCTAGATTTAAATCATAATCTAGCTAGATTATTCACCCTGTAGTGAAGCCTAATGAATCCCTTTCATTAGGCTTTTTTTGTCTGTAAAATTAGCGTAAGCGCTTCCTATTACTTATATGTATTTATATGTTATAATGGGGATTATGAATACATTAAAAATACACGGAATTTACAAGCATTTTAAGGGAAACTACTACATTGTTGAGGATGTAGCACTTCATTCGGAAACAAAAGAAGAATATGTTGTTTACCGCAGGCTTTACGAGGACTGCTCTTTGTGGATTCGTCCAAAAAGCATGTTCCTGAGCGAAGTGGATCATGAAA
>CACXDK010000057.1 GCA_902766345.1 uncultured Spirochaetaceae bacterium
AACGGTTTGCCACACAATAAGCTTGCCGCTCAGATTATCCGTCAGGCAAAAATCTTGAACTCAGACGAAGACTTCGTTATGGTTTTTGCTGGAATGGGTATTAAATATGATGTTTCTCAGTTCTTTAAGAACACTTTCGAGGAAAGCGGTGTTTTGTCTAAGGTTGTAATGTTCCAGAGCCTTGCGGATGCACCTTCTATTGAGCGTATAATTACACCTCGCTGTGCTCTTACTGCTGCAGAATATCTTGCCTTTGAATGTAACATGCACGTTCTTGTTGTGCTTACAGATATGACAAACTACTGTGAAGCATTGCGTGAAATAAGTACTACACGCGGAGAAGTTCCTGGCCGTAAAGGTTACCCTGGATATCTGTATTCTAACCTTGCAGAGCTGTATGAGCGTGCAGGAAAAATTCAGGGCAGTACAGGTTCTATTACTCAGATTCCTATTCTTACAATGCCTAATGATGATATCAGCCATCCTATTCCTGACTTGACGGGATACATTACAGAAGGTCAGATTGTTCTTGACAGGGAAATGTCTCAGAAGGGAATGTATCCTCCAGTTTCTGGTTTGCCAAGTCTTAGCCGTTTGATGAAAGACGGTATTGGTAAGGGCATGACACGAGAAGACCACGCAGCTGTTTCAAGCCAGCTGTTTGCTTCTTACAGTAAGGTTAAGACAATCCGTAATCTTGCTTCGATTATTGGAGAAGAAGAATTGTCTGATCTTGATAAACTGTATCTTAAGTTTGGACGTGAACTGGAAGAAAAGTTCTTTACTCAGGGAGAATATGAAAACCGCTCTATAGAAGAGACCCTTGATCTTGGTTGGAAAATATTGAGCATTCTTCCTAGAACTGAACTGTACAGAATTAAAGATGAGCTTTTGGATGTATATCTTCCAAAGAATGAGGCTTAGGGAACTGTAGTCTTATGGCAAAAATGAATATTGCTCCTACAAAATCGAATCTTCTTGCTATAAAAGAACAGCTTGCTGTTAGTACAGAAGGTTATGATTTGCTTGAACAGAAAAGGGAAATCCTTGTCATGGAACTTATGCGCATGGTTGATCGTGTAAAGCTCCTTGAAGCAGATGTAGATAAATGCATAGACAAGGCTTACCCTGCATTGAAGAATATGCTCATGACGGTTGGTGGTGACCGTGTTGAGCGAATTGCTCATTCTGTTGAATATTCATTTAATATTACAAAGAAACCTGTTGTAATTGGCGGTATGGGGTTCACTACAATTGATGTTGAACTGCCAAAAAGAGAACTGTTTTCTTCTTTTTTAGGAACTTTTCCTGACAGTGATGAAGTTATGGTTCGCTTTTTTGAACTGCTGACAATGCTGACTCAACTTGCAAGCATCCGCACTATTGTATGGAGACTTGCAATGGAAGTTAAAAAGACACAGAGAAGGGTTAATGCTCTTGATAAAATGGTTATTCCTCAGTCTGTGGAAACAGTTAAGTATATAGAAAGCGTTCTTGAAGAAAGGGAACGCGATAATGTATTTGTATTAAAATCTTTAAAAAACAGACAGGGCAGCTGATGATAAAATCTCTCTTTCAAAAAGTAGTTGTGGCTTATAATGGTTCTAAGTCTTCTCTTCATGCGGTAATGTATGCCATTCTTATGGCTAAATGCTATAAGTGTCACATAAAGGTTGTCAGCGTTGTTGATACGGCAACCATACGGCAGCTTATGCTTACGAAATTTGTTATTGAAGATGAGGGCAGGCGTTTTTCAGAAAGTCTTGAATCTGATGCTAAGCGGAATCTTGATTTTGCATTGGGATTGGCTAAGTCTAAGGGCGTAAAGATTGAAACTGAAATGCGTAATGGATCCGTCTGGTCAGAGATTATTGCCTGTGCCGATGATTTTAAGGCAGATTTGATTTTGTTGGGTGGTTCTGACAATTCAAATTCCCTTTCATCTACTGTTAATCATGATGTTGTGAGCATGCAGCAGAGTGAAATAATCGGAAGTGCACATTGTTCTGTTCTGGTTGTAAGACAAAATCATATTGATCAGTTGTTTAAGATAGGTTAAAAATAACAGCCTTATAATTTTTTGTAA